>JAJZQK010000271.1 GCA_021847625.1 Chloroflexota bacterium | reverse complement strand
CTGCGCCGGCGTTTCTCCCCACGTCACCGGCCGATGGGCGGCGATCGCGGTCGAGCCGAAGAGGACGACCAAGACCCCGCTCGCCCTGGCGAGAGCGTCTTGACGAAGCCCTATAGAGCAAGGGGCAGAATCCGTGCCAGGCTCCGGGAGGCCGTCGGTGGAGGGCCATACCGGCCGGTAGGCCCCGGAGCAAGGGTGCTAGCCGCCGGCAAAACCGGGCAGGAGGACGAGTCGGTCGCCGTCGTGGAGCGCGGCGCCCAGCCCACCGACGGCCTGGTATACCCGCCCGTTGAGGATCACGGCGACCTGATCGTGGACGCGCTGGTCGCTCGGGTCGAAGACGATATCCACCAGCGAGGGGTACCTAGCCACCAGGGTCGCTAGGAGATCCGCGAGCGTTTGCCCCTCGCCGACGGTTTCTCTCAGTATTACGGGACTATCACGCCCCGGGCCGATCTGCTCGGCCAGCCATCCCACGAACTCGATTGTGACCTGGGCCATAGTTGCACCACGTCGGCAGGCTAGGCCGGCAAATCGCGGATAAGGTAGTCGAGCCCCAGCTGGGTGAGCGTCTCCGGGAGGGGTATCCCAGTCTCGGGGTCCCAGCCCATCAGCTTGCGGTAGTTTCGCAGCATAAAATCGTAATGCTGGCTGATACCCACGCCCTTGACCGGCCCATCGTGCGGCGTGGACATGTAGCGCGGGGAAGGGCGCTCATACTCTGGGCGCAGGCCGTGGCGGAAGTTGAAGACGCGCAAGAAGTTGACGAGACGCCGGCCAATGATCATCGCTTCGTCTTGGGTCAGGTTCCAGCCGGTGACGGCGTTGAGCGTAGGCACGCCGAGGGTGGCGTCGGTGAAGCAGAATCGACAAACGCCGAGGCAGTCCTCGAACTGGTGCCAGCCGTTGAAGAGGGCGTTGAGCGTGGACACCTCCTCGGGCGAGAAGCCGTCGCGCAGGGGCGGCAGGCCGATGCGGTCGGTCTGCATGCCGCCGAAGGTGGCCTCGATCGTGCCGGTGTTGCTGGTGCAGGTGTCGAGCAGTTCCGGCCAGCGCCCACGGTGGTCGTGCCCTCGCGGGGCGGCGCCCTTGAGGGTGTAGATGCCCATGTTGGGCGCTTCGCCGCCGATGCGCGCCGCCGCCAGCCGGACCCCCTCGGCGAGGACATCGCCGAAGCCCTTGCGCCTGGCGATGCGCCAGAGGAGGGTGCGGGCAGCCTCGGCGTTGCCCCAGGTGAGGTCCAGTCCGTCGAGGTCGCTCCTGGTCAGCAGGCCCTTCTCATAGCACTCCATCGCCAGACCGATCGTCCAGCCTGCTTCGTTGATGTCGAGGCCTGCTCGGTCGCATTCGCTGCTGAGCATGACGGCGGCCCCGGCGTCGGTGATGCCGAGCTGCGAGCCAAGCGAGGCGAGCCCCTCGTACTCCGGCTCTTCGCCGAAGTAGCCAGCGTACGGGCCCTCGGTGACGCGCATGCTGTGGGAACACGCCATGCGGCAGGCCCAGCAGGGTGTGGGCTTGTGCTCGAAGTGGCTCCGCAGATACTGGCCGTTCATGCGCTCGTGCTCGGGGAATTCGTTCGTCGTGTAGTTCTTCACGGGGAGCCAGCCGGCACGGGCAGCGGGGGAGACAGAGCCGCCGGTGCCCCAGTTGTGGACCCCTCCCCCGCCATAGACCTTGGCTTTCTCGAACAGCGGTCCCACCAGCTCCGCGAGTCGCGAGGGGTCGCTGACGGGCACGGGATACGGCCCCCGGCCGGCGGCGATGGCCTTCAGTCGCTTCGCCCCCATTACGGCGCCGACGCCGTTATGGGCGGCGACATGGCCGCGGTCGCCGGCGATGGCCGCGAAGCGTACCCGGTTCTCGCCCGACGGGCCGACGCTGAAGACGCTCATCTGCCGCTCGCCCGCGCCGAATTCGCCGCGGATGACCTCCTCCGTTTCCCAGGTGTCCTTGCCGAGCAAGTGAGAGGCGTCACGCAGCTCTGGTTCGCCGTCCCGGAAGATGAGGTAGGTCCAGTTCTGGGCGGCTCCCTGGACGACGACGCCGTCGTAGCCGTTGAACTTAAGGAAGGCGCCGAGGTAGCCGTTGGCCTGGGAGAGGCCGGCAAGGCCGGTCATGCTGCCCTTGGTGGCGACGTTGAAGGTGCCCGATCCGGATACCCGCGTGCCGGACAGGGGCCCGGTGGTGAAGATGAGCCGGTTGTCGGCCTCGTCCCAATCGGCCTGGGGTGCGACTTCGGCGTAGAGGTAGGCGGCCCCCAATCCGGCGCCGCCGATCCAACGGCGAATCCGGTCGGGGCTCGCCTCTTCGTCGGTCATTTTGCCGCTGCTCAGGTCTACCCGGAGTATCTTCCCTGCGTATCCGCCTGGCCTGCCTTCGCTCATCTCTAGCCCTCCCGGTTGCAGTATTCGCTTCGTACTGGGCCGCGCGTCGGTGGCGCCCTGTCCTTCCGGAGACGCCTCCTTGAGCCCATTATAGCAACCATCGGCCCGTTCGCCTACTGTCAGCCCGGCGTTGCCTCCTGGGCGACGCTTGCGTAGAATAGTGTTGGCGGCGGTGTCTGTCTCGCTCGGCTTAGCCTCTGTCCAGAGGCCAGAAGGGGTGGTGAGGCTCGCAGTGGCGAATCCGGAACACGTGGCCTTGGTCCGGGAGGGTGCGAGGGCGCTCGCGGAGTGGCGCCGCGAGTACCCCGAAGTGGTTCTCGACCTGCGGTGGGCAAACCTCGGCGAGGCCAACTTCGGCGGGGCGACGCTCAAGGGATGCTCCATCTACGGAATCACGGCCTGGGAGCTCGACCTGGAAACGGCCGACCAGTCGGAGTTGGTCATCTCCCCACCGGATGAGCCTACTGTGACGGTCGACAGCGCGTGCGCTGGCGCACGAGGCCTACCGGCTGGAGAGCGTGGAATCGGCCTCCGCCAGAATGGCGGCGGCGATTGCCACGACAAGGATGCAGAGTCCACCGGCGGTGGGGTGAAATACCGCAGGACGCCACCATCTGCACGGCGGATTGTCTCCGCGGTGAACGACTTCAACCTCGACCGCTACGGGCTAGCGCTCGACGCGGTCGAGGACTCCTTGCGGTGAGACGAGTTCAATCACCATGGGCATGCGACCTAGGGCGTGCGTCGAGCACGATAGGCAGGGGTCGTAGCAACGGATGGCGGCCTCTACCCGGTTCAGCATTCCCTCCGTGAGGTGATTGCCGTCCACGTACTCCTCGGCCACCGCTTGCACCGCCTTGTTCATCGCGGGGTTGTTGTGCCCCGTGGCGACGATGAGGTTTGCCTTCTCGATCTTGCCGGTGGAGTCGACCCAGTAGTGATGGAATAGGGTGCCCCGCGGCGCCTCGATGCAGCCCACGCCCTGGGGATTATACCTATCCGACTCCGCGAAGAGGTTCTCGGAGCAGAGGGCGGCGTCCTCCAGAATCTGCTGGGCCCGCTCGACGGCGTAGACGGCCTCTATCAGGCGGGCGTAATGGTAGTAGAGTGAGCCAACAACCGGTTCGCCGTTGTTCATATCGCGGAAACGCTCGAACTCGGCCTGGGCCCTTGGCGTGTTGATCTTGCTGGCCACGTTGAGCCGGGCCAAGGGGCCGACGCGGTACGTGCCCTCGGGATAGCCGAACGGCTTGTAGAAGGGAAACTTGAGGTACGACCACGGCTCGACGTGCTCGCCGATGAACGAGAGGTAGTCGGCGGGGTCACGCTGATCCTCGAGCACCTTGCCCTTGGCGTCGATGAGCCGCAACTTGCCGTCGTACAGTTCGAGCGCGCCGTCTTCCTGCACCAGCCCCAGGTAGCCGGAATCGAAACTGGCGAAGGTATCGGCCAGCTCCTTGTTCCCCGCTAGGAAGCCGCGTAGAACGTCCAGCCCCTCTTCGAGATTGGACAGGGCCTGGGGAATCCCGGCCAGCATTTCGTCGCGCTCGGCCAGCGTGACCGGCTTGTTGACGCCGCCCGGCACGGCGCCGTTGGCGTGGATGCGACGGCCGGCGGTCTTGGCGATAATGTCCTGACCGAACTTGCGCAGCCAAACGGCCTTGAGGGCCAGCTGAGGGTTGGCCTGGATGATGCCCAGCACGTTCCGCTGGGCAGGGGGTGCGTCAAACCCGAAGAGCAGGTCCGGCCCGGCGAGGTGGAAGAAGTGCATAGAGTGAGATTGGATCGTCTGCCCCATGTGCATCAGCTCGCGGATCAGCGCCGCTGTCCGCGGGATCTTGACGCCAAGGACGGCGTCGCAAGCCTTGGCCGATGCCAGGTGGTGGCTGACCGGACAGATGCCGCAGATGCGCGGGGTAATCTGCGGCATCTCGAAGAACATCCTGCCCTCCGAGAACTTCTCGAAGCCGCGGAACTCGTTCACGTGCATCCGCGCCTCACTCACCCTGCCCGCTTCGTCCAGGTGGATGGTGACCTTGGCGTGGCCCTCGATCCGGGTGACCGGCTCTATCGTAATCTTATTGCCCACGGGAACACCTCCCTCAGTCGTAGCGCAGGTTTTCGCCCGACAGGACCGGCATCCGACCGGCTACGAGTTCGGTCAGAGCGTAGTAGATGGCATCCGCCGAGGGCGGACAGCCCGGGATGCATAGGTCAACCTTGATGACTTCGTCCAGCGGCTTGGCCGTGTCGAGGAGGGTAGCCAGCTCTTCGTCGTCCGGCACGGCGCCCTCGACGGTGCTCTCCGTCTCGACGTAGCCGCGGCGGAGGCATTCCTCCTTCGTGAAGGTGTTGCGCATGGAGGGTATGCCGCCGAAGCAGGCGCAGTCGCCCAGGGCGATGAGCAACCGGCACCGCTCGCGCAGCTCCTCGAGCACCGCCACGTTCGCGGTGTTCGACACACATCCCTCGACGATGCCCACGTCCACTTCCGGCGGCTTCTTCAGATCGGTTATGGGGCTCGAGGTGATTTCCACGACCTCGGTCAGTGCCACCAATCTCTCGTCAAGGTCCAGGATGGACATGTGGCAGCCCGAGCAACCCGTTAGCCATTCCGTTGCTATCTTAACCTTAGCCATCCGCTCACTCCTACAGGTAATTGACGCAGACCGGCGCGGCCTGGTCGGGCCTGGCGGCTGCCATCGCGAAGGCCTGTTCGACCTTGGCGGGCAGGGCCGCGTCGGCGAAACTGGCGGCGGCGCCCAAGCGGCTTCCCAGCATCGTGATGAGCTCCAGGTCGTCGGGCATATCGACGGGCGGCGACACCAGGCGGGCGGCCGTGCGTTGGCTGCCGTCGCCGGCGATGAATGTGCCGTGCCGCTCGGTCCAGAGGCGCGCGGGCAGCACGATATCGGCCCGCTCGGTGAGAGGCGAGGGGTAGCTCGCCTGAACCACCAGGGATTCGACGCTATTCAATCGTTCGACCAGGTCGCCGACCGGGGCGTCGCCCAGGGCGACGAAGGCGACCCTGGCGGCAGGGAGGTTGGTCGCCAGGCGGTCGCCCGCGAGCCGGGCCGCCGCCACCCCGTTTGTGCCGATGGCCAAGCCAAGGGCCGGCACCTTCCCATATCGGTTGGGGCCCAGGAGAACGGCGAGCGAGAGCACCGAGGTTGCCCTATCGGCGCCGTTCAGCACCGTCCCCCCGTATATCACCAGAGGCTGGCTCGCGGAGGCCAGACCGCGCGCTATCTGTTCCATATCGTCCGCCGCCACG
>JAJZQK010000001.1 GCA_021847625.1 Chloroflexota bacterium | reverse complement strand
ATGTCGCTTTTGCCGGGTCCCCTCATGGTAGAGGTGATGATGTCCGTGTTGACGCCATTGCCCAGCCCGGCCTCCTTCAGCAGCGCCTTGGCCTTGTCCAGATCGTAACCGATCTTGCCTTCCAGGTCCTTGAAATACGCCCAGGAGCTCGTGGGCCACATCAGGCAGGTTGGTTGCACGAGCCCTTGCAGGGCTGTCTTGCAGAACCGGTCTCGGTCGATGGACCAGGCCACAGCCTGTCTGACCTTCTTGATGTTGAACGGTTCCGCCCTGACGCTGATCGCCACGTCGAACATGCCGTAACCGGGGATCTTGGCCAGGAGGTACTTCCCGCCTGAGTTGCCCAGGCGCCCCACGTCAAGCAGAGTGAGTCCAAAGACACAATCGATTGTCCCCGACTCCAGGTTGAGAGACAGGGCAGATAGATCGCTTATCGGTCGATGGATGAACTTGTCGAGGTACGGTTTGTCCTTATCCCAGTAGTCCTTATTGGCGACGAGCTCCACCCTGTCGTTAGGCACGTACTTGTCGAGCTTGAATGGCCCAGTGCCGGACGCCTGGTTGCTGAACTTCTTCACGCTGTCCTTGTCGATGATGTAGAGCGTGTCAAGGATGTCGAAGACGACGGCGGTAGGGCTATCGAACCTGAGTTCCGCGACGTACTTCTGCGGTGTCTCCACCTTCTTGACGTTGCTCAGCAGCGGACGCAGAAAGACGGATGTGTCGGTGGCCGCGAACTCGGCGGAGAACTTCACGTCTTCCGACGTAACCTCCCGCCCGGAATGGAACTTGACGCCCTCCCGCAGCTTGACGGTGATGGATTTCCCGTCGGCCGCCCGCTCCCACTTCTCCGCTAGCTCGGGTTGTGGCGCTAGACGGTCGTCGTAGTGGGTCAGGGTGTTGTAGAGAGGCGCCTGAACCACGACGTTGCCGGGCGACAGATAGAAGGGGTTGAAGTCGTTGATTGGAGAGGGCGTGCCGACGGTCAGCGTGCCGCCGCGCCTCGGTGTGGTAGGCTTGGTCGCGGCAGCTGGAGAGGCCTGAGCCGGGGGTTGCACCGCGGCAGCCGCGGAGGTTGCTTGCTGGGTCGGCGCAGGATTGCCAGTCGAGCAGGCGCTCAAGAACCACGTGCCGCCAAGGGCGGCGGTAGCAGCAAGAAAGTGCTTGCGCGTGATCTGCTTCCGTAGAGCCAATGTCAGTGATCGCGCGGCGTTCTCCTGAGTCCTTGTCGAGTATTGTGGAAGCAGATGCTGCCTGTTCATCGTATCCTCCTCTGTGCGTTGCACATCAAGGCGAGTGACGAGACTCGGTTCGACTCTGGATCCTTTCGTTTGCTTAGGCAGACGTTAATCCGCTGCCTTCCCCAGCCGAGTCGTCCACGGCCGTTCCGGCACCTGGCAGGCGCATGGTTGCACCGAGGCGATCAATGCGTCGGAAATGCCACGGCGTCGGGCTTGCCAGGCCTGCTAAACCCCCTCCTCTCTATGGGATCCCTTTGCCCTGGCTTGGCGGTACCGCACCCGTGCGGCATCTTGCCGCGAGATGCGCGTCGATTGTGGCGAGGGTCTGCAGGGGCAGGCCCAAGTCGCGATCCATAATCAGGGGGAGGTCGTATCTCAACAGCCCGTAGGTGGTGCGCGCGAACTCAACGAGGTTCTGCGCGGGCGCATTGGCGTCGAGCGCGGCGCAAACGGCGCGATCGATCAGCTCAGCTACTCGCACGCTCTCCCGCAACGTCTCTCTGGCCGTCGGGCCTCGGCGTACCGGCAAGTTGTAGATGCCGCCCGTCTGGAAGCCGTGTCCCATGCAGAGGATCGCCACCGGCAGATCACAGAGACGAGTCCCAGAGCCGAGGTACTCGCTGGCGTGGAAGTAGAACGGCAAGAGGCCAGGGTGCGAGCCGCGGCCCTGCACCGAGTCCCCGGCGAACAGTATCTCCTCTCGAGGCCAGTAGAGGGAGAGGGAGCCTGCCGTGTGCCCAGGGGTGTGCAGCACCTGCAACACTATTCCCTGCCCCAGATCGATACTATCGCCGCCCGCGAGCCAGTGGTCCACCAGCGTGCCCTCGGCGACGTTGGCTTCCAGCAGAGCTCGTCGCGCTGCCAGGAGATCTTCTCGCCCCAGAGTCCGCATGTAATAACTGACGTCGAAACGGCTATCCATGAAGGCCTCTGGTCCCGTGCTGAGAAGTTCATCGGCGTGATGAAGCAGTACCTGGACTCCGCTAGCTCGCTTCAGGGCCGCATTGCCGCCGGCGTGGTCGAAGTGCGGGTGCGTATTGATTATGAAGTCGATGTCGGAGAGGGCCATGTCTAGGGCGGCGAGCGCAGGCTCGAGGTAGTCCGGCACCGACTGGGCCACGCCGCTGTCGACTAGTGCCACCTGATCACCGAGCAGGAGGTAGATCTCCGTTTCCACCCCCGACAGCGGCGTGCCTACCCGATAGACCCTTTCGTGGACCTGCTCGATAGCGCTGCTTCTCATCGATCACCGCTTCCCCTAGACGCTCTGTGAGCCTGGGATGCTGTACATCCCCTTGGCGTCCATACCGCCGTCGATCGTGAATACCGATCCTGTCACGTACTCGGCCTCGTCCGAGGCCAGGTACACCGCGCAGTAGGCGATGTCCTGCGGCCTGCCTAGTCTGGTGAGGCTCTGGCGAAGCGTCGCCCGAGCGCACTCCGCCTCGGCCTTCTGGCGCAGTGTGAGGTGTAAGTCGGGGTCGTCTAACGCCACGAACCGAATCGCGCCCTCGGCGTTGCGCGGCATCGGGATGCCGATGAGGTAGGCGATGGTCGGGGCCACCGAGGTCAGGTAGGCCATGCCCTTCAGGTGCAGGCCTGCCTTGACGTTGGGGCCGGCGAGGAAGAAGATCGAGCGGATGCTCAGGCCCTTCACCCGCGAAGTCGGCATTTCGCCCCCGTGCTCGCCGTCGGCCCCTGGCCGGACGGCGTACACGATGTCCCCGAGGCCACCGTCGATGCCCACAGCGATGGCTTTCTTCGCTTCCTTGGCCTCTGACACTGTCCCCTCCTGCCTCTTGCCGGCCCGACCTGAATACGCCCGGTCCTGCCTATCGGGCAGATCCCACTGGACGTGCTGGCTCCGTCAGCTGGCGGCCAAAGGCTTGACCACGCGGCTTTCGGCGTGGCGTATCAACCGCCAACAGCACCCGGATTGATGGCAGTGCCTTCGCGAACCGCCTGGATCGCAGAAAGACTCAGTCCTCAGCATCAGCGGCCCTCTGTCGGTCGCCAATCGCGCGGACGTAGCGAAACGCCAACCTTACGTGGGCGCCGCCGCTCAGAGGCTCGTGGCGGCTCCTGTGAGAGTGGCGATTCTAGCTCTCGGCTGGGTACGCGCCCGCGGCTCCGGGGAGGCGTTACCGCTGGGCCTTAGCTAGGGCGTCTGCCGCCTCTTTTTGCCCCGCGGCCAGGGCGTCCTTAGGCGCAGTGTTGCCCAGAACCGCCGCCTCCCACGCCCGTGCCAACGCGAGCAACACTCCTGAGATGCCGATGACGGGGGGAGTGGCGGACGCGTATGCCATCGAATCAACGAAAGCCTTCGCGTTTGGATCCTCCTTGAGGAACTTCTGGTAGACGTCGGTCTTGACCGTGGCTTCAGTTGTCGGTAGGCCGTACGTCGCGGCGCACCAGCGGCTGTTGTTCTTCGGGTCGGTCCACCAGGCGACCAGCCGCGAAAAAGCCTGCTGCTTCCCAGGGTCTTTCACCGCGGCCAGCAGCGTCCAGTAGTTGCCCGCGAAGGCCGTGCCCCTGGTCTTGCGTTTGGGCATCTCAGCGGTCACCGTCTTGAACTTCCCCGTCTTGAGCTGCAGAAGCCAGGCCGGGAACAGCATACAGGCCCCGAACTTCCCGGTGGTATAATCGTTGTACGTCTGTAGCTGCGCGTAGGACTTCTGGGGGTTCACCTTGTACTTTTGGACTAGGTCCACGCCGAACTGGAAGGTCTCCAGCATCTCGGGCGTGTTGAACGCGGGCTGTTTCAAGTCCGGCGTCATCACATCGCTTCCGGCCGCCATCAAGAGTGACCTGACCTGGCCAGCTGTATTCGAGTCCCCCGCGTTCGGGAACGCGATGCCCCACTGTCCCTGCCCCGCCTTGGTGACCTTCAGCCCGGCGTCTACTAGCTCGTCCCAGGTATCGGGCACCTTCGTGACGCCTGCGGCGTCGAGGAGGTCCTTGTTGTAGGCCATTGCGCCCAGGCCACCCTGGACCGCAATACCGTACTGCCTGCCTTCGCGGATGGTAGCGCCGTCGAAGGCCTTCAGTATGGGCACCGGCAGCTTTACGATGTCGTCCAACGGCGCCAGAACCTTGTCTCTTGCCAGCTCAGGCGGGATGTTGCCCGGCAAGTGGTAGACATCGGGTGGAGCACCGCCAGCGACCGCGGTTAGCAGCTTGGCCTGGATCTCACCCGCGCCCACGGCGACCAAGTTAAGCTCGATGTCCGCGTTGTCTTTCTTGAACTCGCCCAAGAACTGATTGAGCACCTCCAGATTGGCCCCGGCGAAATGGGTCCAGGTCTCCAGCGTCACCGTCCCAGCCGGCTTCGCCGGTGCCTGCGTGGGCGCCCCTGTGGTTTGCTGGGGTTTCGTGGCCTCGGGCTTGGCCGTCGGCACGGGAGCGGCGGCAGGAGCGCACGCTCCGATGAGCGCTCCTGCCGCGAAGACCGGGAACCCGAGGACGGCACCCTTCAGTAGACGACGGCGTGTCATCTTGTGGTAAGCGAGCCTGCTCATGATGATTCTCCTCCTTACGAAATGTCGGCTCGATGCCGTTTGGAACGCGGGAGCTCCCTGCTAGAGACCGCCCTAGCCCTTCAGGCCGGTCATAACGATGCCACGGACAAAGTAGCGCTGCAGCGATACGAACAAGATCATAGTCGGCGTCGCGGCGATGGTCACCGTAGCCATAAGCGCTCCCCAATCGACTAGGTCCTGCGCTTTCAGCGCGCTGATGAGGATTTGGATGGTGCCCATGTGCGAGGAGCGCACGATGATGAGAGGCCAAAAGAAATCGTTCCAGGTTTGCGTAAAAGTGAAGATGGCCAGCGCTGACAGCGCCGGTCCACACAGCGGCAGCATGATCTTGATGAGACAGCGGATGCGCCCGCAGCCGTCAACCCTGGCGGCGTCCTCCAGCTCGGTCGGTATGCCGAGGAAGAACTGACGCATTAGGAATATGCCAAAGGCGGTAATCATCCCGGGGAGTATCAAGCCGGGGTAAGAGTCGACCAGCCCGAACCAGCGCATTAAGATGAATGTGGGGATGAGGGTGGCTTGGTGGGGAATCATCATGGTGCCAAGGATGGCAAGGAACAGGATCTCCCTGCCTCTGAAACGCAGGCGGGCGAAGGCGTAGGCGGTCAACACAGAGAATGCCAGGTTGCCAACCGTGCAGCCTGAGGCCACTATGACACTGTTGAGCAGGGAGCGCCCGACAGGCGCCGTAGACCAAGCCCTGACGTAGTTGTCCCACCTAATCTGCGAAGGCAGAAACTGTATCGTGGCGGAGTACATGTCGTCGTTGGTCTTAAGGGACGAGGAGACCATCCACAAGTAGGGCAGCAGCGAAAACGCGGCCCCTATTAACAGCGCTGTCCATACCAAGGTCCCCTGCGTGATCTCCGCGGGACGAAGGCCTCTCCGTGCGGTAGTAGTCTCGCCCGCCATCGCTATACCTCCGTGTGCTTGCCGAGGAACCGAAACTGAACGACAGTGAAGAAGAACAGGATGGCGAAGAGAACGTAGGCGACCGCGCTGGCGTAGCCGAGCCGAAAGTGAATGAATGCCTGCTCATAGAGGTAGAAGACGATGACCGATGTAGAGCCGGCTGGGCCGCCCTTAGTCATGACATAGATCAGCGGAAACACCTGGAATGACCAAATCACGCTCATCACGACGACGAAGAAGGTCGTGGGCATAAGCAGGGGCACAGTTATGTGCCTGAACCTGCCGAACCAGTTAGCGCCGTCAATGGACGCCGCCTCGTAGTAGGTCTGGTCGATGCCCTGCAGCCCCGCCAGGTATACCACCGCGAAGTAGCCAATACTCCGCCAGGCCGCGGTCAGAACGAGGCCAGGCAACGCCCAACGACTGTCTGCTAGCCAGCGCGGACCGTCAATGCCCAACAGTAGCAGCGACTTGTTGATGAGGCCATACTCGGGGTCGAGAATCCACAGCCAGACGATGCTGATTGCTACCACGGAGGTCACGGCCGGGCTGTAGAAGACGCCGCGCAACACGGTGATCTTGCGAATCGGTTGGTTCAGCACCGTGGCCGCCAGAAAGGAGAAGACGATGACGCAAGACATTAACCCAGCAGTGAAGTACCCCGTGTTCACCACGGCTGTCAGGAACGAGGGGGAACTCAGGAGCTCACGGTAGTTCTCGGCGCCTATGAATGTCCCGGACGAAGCGGTCAGCCGCCAATCGTATAGACTAAGGTACAAGCCGTAGACGACTGGAAAGCCCGTAAAGATACAGAAGTATACGAGGGCAGGGGTGGCAAAAAGCCACGCCGTTCGGCTCTCTTCCCGGTTGAACTCGCTGCGCAGGGCGTCAATGACGCGGCCAGTGGGTGTTATATGGCCCGTGGCAGGCGTGGTTTCCGCCCCCGGGACGTCTCGTAGCATTTTCCGCCCAGCCTCCGCTACTTGCTCGAATCACGCGCTGGGGCTCGGCAGCCGGCATCCCGGCGATCTTAACTAACTCAACGCGTGATCCACGTGTTCACCCAACTCGCGGGACCGCGAGAAGGGCCGATTACCGGCCCCAGTGTGCAATTGATGTGTGGTGTTGACAGTTGCCAATTGACAGTCGACAGTTAATAGAATAACATACTGATTGGGGTTGTCAATACCCCATCCTATAGTGGGCTTTGCCGGAACGGAAGCAGCAGGCCGTCCAACTGCTCTGCTGGCCTGCGCGTTTCGGCTCGGCCTAAGCGCCGCTCCCCCGCTGCGTAGCATCTATTGCGGGGCGGGCCGGCGGAGCAGTGATACATCGGGAGGGTAGTTTATGGAAACGTTCGCGCCGCTGGCTTTGGAGCATGAGGCGCTTTGGGAAGGAATCGCCAGAGCGTTGCGGCAGGCCATAGTTCTTGGGGAGATCGGCCCCGGTGCGCGGCTGGAAGAACCAGACCTAGCCCGAAGGTTCGGGGTCAGCAGGTTACCGGTGCGTGAAGCGATTTCACAACTGTCACGCGAGGGACTCGTACTGGTAGAACCGCGGCGTGGAGCTTCGGTCGTGAGTATAGGCGTGGACGATATCCACGACCTCTTCGATTTCCGCCTGCAACTCGAGACGTATGCAGTTCGCCGGGCAGTGGATCGGATATCCCCGGAGGACATCATGCGTTTGGAAACACTGGTGGAAGAAATGGCTGAGGCCGTGCGAAGCGGCCAGTTGAACCGATTCGCCGCGCCTGACTTGAAGTTCCACGGGTACATCGTCACGCTGGCTGGGAATCGGTGGCTCACATCTGCCTGGGAACCCATATCCGGTCTGATTGAGACAATGCTCAGCATTACAGACACTACCTATCGGGATATGCCTGCATCCATTCAAGGCCATCGCACACTGGTACGATCTTTGGCTGACAAGGACATTGGCTCTGCCGAGCTTGGGCTGCAGTACCATCTCGCCAACGCGGAGAGAGTACTGTCGCAGGTGATGATGGTATCGAGCGCCAAGACGTCGCAAACCGCGGGGGCCGAGAGCAGACGATAGGGAGGAGCCGCCATGGGTATCGCAGATCTGTTCTCACTGCATGGGCGCGTTGCCCTGGTGACTGGCGCAGCGGGCGCCATGGGTAGTCAGGTGGTCACGGGCTTGGCGGAGTCAGGCGCTGACGTTGCCTGCGTCGACCTCACGGAGGAACTGGCGAGCAGGGCTGCAAAGAGGGTGCAGGAATGTGGTCGGCGAGTGATCGCTCTGCGGGCGGACGTGAGTGCGACGGCTGAGGCAGAGGCTGCTGTCCACCGTACCGTCGAGACTTTTGGTCGGATCGACGTGTTGGTGAACACCGCCGGTTTCTCGAGTCACATTCCGGCGGAAGACTTCCCTGATGAGCAGTGGGACCTGGAGATCGGAGTCAACCTCAAGGGCACATTCAACTTCTGCCGCGCCGTTGGGCGGCAGATGATCAAACAGGGCCGGGGCAGCATCATCAACTTCAGTTCCATCGCGGGGGCGGTGGCTTTAGGGCGTGGACAGGCGGCGTACTGCGCCGCCAAAGGTGCCATTAACAATTTGACCCGCGAGTTGGCACTCGAATGGGCGACTCACGGCGTAAGGGTGAATGCGGTCATGCCCTGTCAGATTCTGACGCCGGGTCTGATGTCGATGCTGGACGATCCGCAGTTCGATAGGGACAAGCTGATGGCTACTTGGCTGGACAACATTCCAATCCGCCGTTTTGGCCAGCCAGACGAGATCGTGGGGCCGGTTCTGTTCCTCGCTTCGGACGCCGCCTCGTTGGTTACTGGCCACTGCCTCGCGGTCGACGGCGGCTATCTTGCTCGCTAGCTTCCAAGTAGACGACACTGCCTTATGCCGTGGCGGCTGGCTATTGAGGAGTAGCGTGTATGGTCGGCGATGCCTCGAAGTACGCGCTGGCAGGCAGCCCCGTGGTAGTGCTGGCAACCAGAGAGTGCGTGGAGGCGGTCGTCTCCATGATCGACCGCTGGGTGCATAAGTTGCGCAACGGCACCCGGAAGGTGCCCGCACGCTGGCGCAAGGGGAGCCTGGTTTGGGCCAGGACGATCTACCAGGCTCCAACCAAAGGCGAGGCTAGAGCGCGCTTTGCGACTGTATCCAAGGAGGTATGAGATCGAATCACTTGTGGTTGACGAAATGTTGCCATCGGCCTGTAGTTGAGTCGCTCGAAGCGGAGGCATGGTGGCAGTCTCACTGTCTCACTGGCCGGGTCTTCCAGGACTGGGGTGGGGCACCAGCTGCCCAGCGCCACCGCCGTTTCGAGAGAGCCATCGATTGCGCTTCAACCCGCGAGGCAGAGTGGGAGAACGGCAGGGGCACAGTGCTGGGCTTTCCTCGAGGAACCGTCGCAGGGGATACAGGAGGCAGGTTGATTCAAGTCCCGTCGGGGACGTATCGCCAGCTGTGTAGCGTTCCGAACCGAGACCGACGCCAGCGATCGGCTATATCAACGAACAGGGCGTACTCGAAGGAGTTTACGAAGCCACTCTGCCAATGCACGTAGGGGAATCAACGCTAGTCCTCTGAGTCGGTCTCCATCTGGCCCTGCTCTCCTCGAGGAAGGCGTGGCGCATCAACGCAGCCCCTGACCTCAGGCTTCCCTAGAACGACGGAGCGATCGCCCTTGGGCACAACCACAGGGAGATCGGTCATCTCGTTGGCGAGAACCGCGATGTGTTTGTCGATGCCAAGGTAGACGAGTCGCGACCGCAGCGCTCCTCCTCGAGACACACATGCCTGCTCTAAGGAGGGAGTCGCATCGTTAGCTGCAGTCGAGCAGTTGCTCGCGGTGTCGGTTACTGATGGCCCCTCACAGAACCAGATAGGCATGGAGGTGGTGCCCGGCTGCGATTCGTTGCTCATTCTGGAGCAAGGTGAACCGCGCAGTCAGCGCTCTTGGCTGCAGCAAGAGCGACCGGTCGTGTGGACGTTGCGTGACAGAAAGGGCTACTGGGAGGCCGCCGCAGCCTCCTCCTCGAGGATAGGCGCCACTGGTCACGGATGCTGTGATCGTGCTGTCGGTCCACTCCGTCCTCCGGGAAGCGTGTCCAGACAATAAGTCCAACGACGACTGCCATCCTCTGCTTGTCGACCTCGCGGCGGCATAGAGCGGGCGAAAACGTCTGGCATACACCGGGTGACATCGAGTGGCTCACACCGGGCGGTTACGCCTGGCATAGCGAGTCCCCGGTAGACCGACCGGCCGCTCATCGGCACGACCATTGTCACTCTGCCCTCGGTCAGGGAGATTCACGGCGATGGAATGCTGGCACCCGAGGACGCCGATCTGGAGGAGAGCCTTGCGGAGCTGGGGGAGGAGTGGGAGCAGTGGCGGAAATGTAGGCGATGCCATCTGGTCCGTCTGGCCGCTCATGGCCATCCCGTGGCTGACGGCCATGGGCGGCTGTCCAATACAGCGCAACGGCGAGAACGTCTGGTAGCACATGCCGGGCGATTGGAGCGAAATGGAGCGCCTCCGCTTCGACCCGGCCAACCTTTGGTTCCGGCGCCTCGCGAAGTTCACGAGGGCTCTCAAGGAGCACGCCGCCGGGCGAGGTATCGGGGCGGCGTCCCTGGCTGGGGCCCACGGGCCAGCCAAGGGCCGACCGCCCACGACCGTCGGATGCTACGGTGAAGTCCCGTCGGGGCCCAGGGCGTCGGAATCATCGCTCGCGCCGGCGCGCACGGTCCCTTCTCAGTTCAACAGCTGCGGGCCGATTTGTACGTAGTGGCCGGCACCGAGGCCGGTCGAAGCCGTTCCCCAGATCTTCCTTGCCGGGCGCCGTGAAGGGTTGGAACACCGGACGAGCCCGTGGCTACGGGTAGGTCTCAATCGGCTCCAAAGGGGGGTTCCCGCCGCGTCGCTGAATGAACTCGAAGGTGGTGCCGCAGCGTCCCTCGGTGTCGAGGTACGCGTAGCCGCCCCTCCCACCGCCCTCTCGGTCTCGGCCCGACTGGATCACGGCGACACCGTTGGCCTCCGCGTTGGCCATCTCCTGATCGAGCTCGTTCACCAGCATGCCGAGGTGCTGCACGCCCTCCCCGTGACGATCCAGGAAATCCTGGTACACCGTGTCCCCTTCCAACGGCTGGATCAGCTCGAACTGCGCGCTGCCCGTCGACGCCAGCGCCATGAGGAACTTGAAGTCGGCTGGCCGACCATAGTAGGTCCGCTCGGTGATCCTGGGCCCGCTCATGACATAGAGCTTCCAAGGGCCGATCCCCACGGTCTCCCAGTAGTTGCGCATCGCGGCGCGGACGTCGCGAACCACGACGCATACCTGGTCGATTTGTCTGAACTTGGTACGTGGTGCTTGCGCTGCCGACATCGCCGAACTCTCCCTATCAGCGAATATGTTGCTCCCTCGCCTATGGCAGGGAGCTACGGTCTACCGATCTGGGACGCGATTCTCGGCGAAACGTGCCAGTTTGGCCTGGAACGAGGGTCGCCGAAGCACCTCGCGGTTGATCACATTGTCCGGAACCTCCCCGCAAGCCGCCCGGAGGATGCCACTCGTCATCGCTTGCCCGGTTGCCCTGAAGACGTCGTAGGTAGAACAAGCCATGTGGGGCGTCAGGACGACGTTATCCAACTTGGTCAGCGGGTCATCCGGGGAGAGGGGCTCGCTTTCAAAGACATCGAGTGCCGCTCCAGCGATCCTGCGCTCGCGCAGAGCGGCTGACAGGGCGGGTTGATCCACGATCTCACCCCGCGCGATGTTGACGAAATAGGCAGTCGGCTTCATCAAGGCCAGATGGGAGGCGCCGATCATCCTGCGCTTCTCGGCGGTGAGATGGGAGTGTATGCTCACGAAATCGGATTCTTGCAGAACCTCTTCGAGTGAGGTAAGCCTCACGCCCAGTGCTTCGGCCTGCGCCTGATCGGCGTGCGGCGAATAGGCGATGACCCGCATTGCGAAGGGTGCGACCAATCGCACTAGCTCACGGCCGCTGCGCCCCAAACCGACGATGCCGAGCGTGCGTTCGACCAATTCGGTGCCAAGAAAGTTCGCATGGAGGTCCCAGCGGCCCTCCCTCGTAATCCTCTCTTGCTGCGGCAGACGCTTCGCCAGCACAAGCATGAACATCAGCGCGGTCGAGGCGGTCGAGTGATTGAGGGCGAACGGGGCATTGAACACGGCGACATCGTTGTCGGTACAGGCCTCGACGTCGATCTTGTCGTATCCCGCCCCCGAACGGCCGATGACAACCAGGTTGTCTGCGCCGCGGGAAAAGGCCTCACGCTTGATCCAGGGCCGAAGCACCACCAGGCCTGCCGTGTCGGCTATGTGTTCAGGGGTTACCTCCAGCGACCACTGGCGATCCCAGTAGGTCGGGTCGTCGCGAGACGGGGCCATGTCACGCAGGAAGTGATACGCGACGTACGGCACCCTCTCCAGAAGACCGAGTCCGATATCACCGTAGGCGCTGCCTCCTTCCACGTTCAGGAAATCGCCCGTGTATGCAACACGAAATGTGCGCATTGCCGCCTCCTAAGACCGCAAACGTTATCCGGTGTGGCCCTTGTTATCGGCATAGTGATCCAAACAAGGCCCGGGCTAGCCGCGGCACTGACAGTAAGATTGATCAAGGGTCTAGCGACAGTAGCGGTGGAGCCAAAGGTCATGGCACGCCGCACGTCTTAGCCTAGGCAGGGAACAGCTGCGACCCTCCGTCCACGCGCAATACCTGCCCGGTGATGAAAGTCGCCTCTTCCGATACCAGGAAGCCCACTGCCCTGGCAATCTCGATCGGCCACCCATAGCGATCAAGCGTCCCGCCAGCCAGCATCTTGCTCTCGTCGACAGGGCGGGTCGCCGTGAATCTGGCGGTTGGGATGGCGCCGGGGGCCACTGTGTTGACCATAACGTTGTACTTTCGCAGCTGGGCGGCCAGGCAACGTGTATACTCGACCACCCCCGCCTTGGCGACGGAGTAGATGGCTTCCTTCTCCTGGCCGATGAACGCCGCGCCGCTGCTGATGTTGACGATTCGACCCTCCCGCCTCTCCATCATCTCGGGTACAACTTCGCGGCATACCAGTATGCAAGACATGAGGTTCCGGTCGAGCACTGCTCTGATGTCGGGAACGGAGACGCGCACGCAGTCGTTTGGGTCGGGCATGCCGCCGCCCGGGCCGCCGGTTCCCGCGGCCCCGATGTCTCCACCAGCGTTGTTGACGAGAATGTCGATGCGGGCGAACCGCGCCCGCACGTCGCCGATGACGCGCTTGACGGATTCCTCAGTGGTCAAATCGCCCCAGACTGGGAAGACGGCGCTCGCCGTCTCGCCGGCAATGGAGCCGGCGACCGCCTCCAACGAGTCAGCCTCTTTGAACGCGCGGGACGAGTACGGGCCTGTTCCGTGTATGGCGACCGATGCCCCGCGGCTGGCCAAGTACGCGGCCATTACCCGGCCTATGCCGCGCGACGAACCCGTGACCAGCGCATACTTGCCGTCAAGGTCTCTTGCCATCGATTCCATCGTTGCCCCACTGCCAGCGTGTCAAGACGCTGTCTCCGCGGAAAGCCTGACGAATCTGCGCTTGGCTCCCTTAGCGCGGCAGCCCCAGCATCTTGAGGCATGCCGAAGCGCCTCCCATCAGGAACTGCATGTCGCCGCTCGCCGTAACGAAGCGAAAGCCCTGCTCGGCTCGCCGCAGGGCGTCCTCCGGCGAGGCCCCCGCGAATCCGGGTATCTTGCCGGTGTTTCGGCAGGCCTGCACGACGCGCTCCAGCGCACGGGCGTGCTCCTCTCGCTGGGCCGCCTCTCTGGGCGAGAATCCCATCGACAGGGCGAGGTCGCCCGGCCCCACCCAGCAACCGTCGACGCCGGGCACGGACATGATCGCCTCAGCGTTCTCGACCGCCTGCACGGTCTCTATCTGCACCGCGAGGAAGACCTGCTCGTCTATCCATTCGACGTAGTCGTCGCCGTATGCCCTCGCTCGCCCCCATCCCCAAGACCGAGCCCCGGTCGGAGGGAAGCGACAGGCAGCCGCCGCCGCCTTGGCGTCGTCGGTCGTGTTCACCATGGGTACCACGATGCCCAGCATCCCCTCGTCAAGCAAACGCCCGATCAAGGTATAATTGTTGGTGGCGACCCGGGCCATCGGCACGGCCGAACCGGCAGCCATTGCTGCCGTGGCCACGATGGTTGAGTCTGGACCCCAGGACCCATGCTGGGTGTCCAGCAGGATGAAGTCGATCCCGCAGTTGCTCAGAGCCTCCGCGGCCAGCGGCGATCCCAGCCCCAGCCAATATCCAAACGCCGGTTCACGCCTGAGCAGCGTCTGTTTCGCGGTGTTGATCCTCACGGCGAACGCAACTCCTTTCAGCCTGCTACGGTCTGCCCATTCTCACCCCGTCGCCGGCCTATCGCGCGAGGCCCGCGAGGTATTCTCCATCCGCAATTAGCTGGGTTACCCGCTCCAACAGCCGAGCGGCTGTTGTCCCGTCGGCCACCCGATGGTCCCAGGTCAGCGACAGCTGCACGGTCGGGCGGACCACCGGGTCCCCGTTGACGGCAACGGGGCGCGGCGACACGCGGCCGACCCCCAGAATCGCCGACTGGGGCGGGTTCAGGATTGGCGTGAAAGAATCGACTCCGAACATCCCGAGGTTGGTGATGGTTACCGTGCCGCCGCCCAGTTCGTCCGGAAGCAGACTGCCCTGTCCCGCCCGTCGTGCGAAGTCGTCGATGGCTCGCGCGACCTCGGCGAGCGATCGTGACTCCACGTTGCGCACAACCGGAACAACCAACCCGTCCTCCACGGCGATGGCCACCGCCACGTGCACCTCAGCGAAGATGGCGATCTCGTCCCGCTCGACCGTAGCATTTAGCATCGGTTGCTCGACGAGAGCCGTGGCCAGTATCTTTGCGAGCAGTGCATCGTAGCTGACGCTGACCCCAAGTTCAGCTGTGCGGGCGAGCAGAGCCTCTCTAGCTCCGACAAGCTGTCCGGCCTCGACCTCGCGCATGATCGTGAGCTGGGCCGAGCTCGCCAGGCTTGCCATCATACGCTCGGCAATTATTCTCCTTCGCCCGCTGAGAGGAAGGCGACGGAGCAGCTTGCGCTCTCGTCCCTCCAGACTCTGAGCAGCCCGCACGGCCGCCAGCACGTCCGCTTCGACAACGCGGCCGCCCGGGCCGCTGCCACGCAGCGACGCCAGATCGATTCTGTGCTGAGCGGCGAGCCTGCGGGCGATCGGACTAGCCGTCACCTCGCCGGACGGCCGGCCCGGCGGAGTTGCGACCGCCGGGCTTGTGTCCGCGCGCGTCACTTCCTGCGCCAACCTAGGGGCGAACCCCGGGGAAGGTTCGCTGGGGGTCAGAACATAGCCGACCGCGTTGCCCACGGCCACCGACGCGCCCTCGCCGGCCGTCCGGCATAGCCACCCCGCCGCGGGCGCCTCGACCACGTGCGTCACCTTGTCCGTCTCGATCTCTAGGATCTCGTCGCCTCGCTGCACGCTCGCCCCATCTGCCACCAGCCAGCGGGCGATCCTCCCCTCCGTCATATCCATCCCCAGCTGGGGCATCAGTATCTGCGTCGGCATAGCCGTCACCTCGAACCAGTCTGCGGACTCGATATGCCGCGTCGGGACGGATCAGGACGCCACCGCCCCTGCAAGGGTGCGTGCGGCCGCGATGATATCCCTCACCTGCGGGATGGCCTCATCTTCGAGGGCCCGGTTCGCCGGGATGGGAACATCCTCGGCGGCCACGCGGAGGACGGGAGCGTCCAAGTAGCCGAATGCCTCTTCACCGATGACGGCGGCCAACTCGGAAGCATAGCCTCCCGTCTTACATCCCTCGTTCACAACTAGGCAGCGGTGCGTCTGCCGGACCGACGCCAGGATGGTCTCGACATCGAGCGGCTTCAAGGTCCGCGGGTCGATGACCGTCGCTTCTATGCCTTCCCTTGCCAAGGTCTCGGCGGCCATCAGCGCGTTGTGCACCTGCCGCGACGTGGCGACAACCGTCACGTCCTTCCCCGGCCGCTTCACCTCGGCCACCCCCAGCGGGACCAGGTATTCGTCATCCGGGACTGTGCCCCTCAACCCGTACAGAGCCTTGTGCTCGACGAAGACGATTGGGTTGTCGTCCCGAATAGCCGTTTTCAGTAGGCCCTTGGCATCGTACGGGCTGGAAGGTGCGACGACCAGAAGCCCCGGCGTGTGGACAAACCAGTTCTCAAGGCTTTGCGAGTGGTGGCCGGCGGCACCCGCCCCCGCGCCGCTGGGCACGCGGATGACCAGCGGCACCCTGGCCTTGCCCCCGAACATATAGCGCACCTTCGCCACCTGGTTGACGATTTGGTCCATGCAGACGCAGGCAAGGTCGACAAACATCAGTTCGACCACGGGGCGGCTGCCCGTGAGCGCGGCGCCCAGGGCGGCGCCGATGAGGGCCGACTCCGAGATGGGCGTGTTGCGCACGCGCTCAAAGCCGAACCGTTCCGGGAGGCCCGTCATCTCCCCGCGCACGCCGCGTCCTTTGCCGGTCGGGGAGGCCACGTCCTCGCCCATTACGAAGACATCCGGGTCGCGGCCCATTTCCTCGCTTAGCGCCTCGCCTATCGCTTGAAGGTAAGTGATCTCTCTTGCCATAGTAGCGTAACCTCCAGACTAGCACCCAGCTCGGCTTCAACGCTATAGCCCGGCGCCCACCGGCTTCAGCGGGGCGTAAACGTCTGCTTTCAGCTCGGTGGGGTCCGGTTCCGGGCTTTCTAGCGCGAACGCCTCCGCCTGCTCCACCTCGGCCTGAATCTCGGTGCGGAGCTCGCGGTCGGCGTCCTCCGCCAACAGTGCTCTCTCCACAAGAAACTGCCTGAATCTGACAATCGGGTCGCGGCGCATCCACGCCGCTACCTCATCGTCGTCGCGGTAGACGGCGGGGTCCCCCACGAAATGCCCGAGATGGCGATAGGTCTTGCACTCAATGAGCGTGGGGCCCTCTCCGGCCCGCGCCCGCCCCACCGCCGCGAGCGCCGCCTCGCGGACCGCCAGGACGTCGTTGCCATCCACTACTATGCCGGGTATGTCGTAACTGTGCGCCCGCTCGGCCACGTCGGCCACGGAGGTGGTCATCCGCAGCGGCGAGAACATGCCGTAGCCGTTGTTCTCGCAGATGAAGAGGACCGGCAACTTCCACACGGCGGCAAGGTTGAGCGCCTCGTGGAAGGCACCGGTGTTGGACGCGCCGTCGCCAAAGAAGCAGGCCACAACCCAGTCTTTGCCCTTGAGGCGCCCGGAGAGGGCAGCGCCGACGGCGATGGGGAGGCCGGCGCCGACGATGCCATTCGCCCCAAGGATGCCCAAGTCCATGTCGGCGATGTGCATCGTGCCGCCTTTGCCCTTGCAGTACCCGGTGGCCTTCGTGAACAGCTCCGCCATCATCGGCTTGAGCTGGCCACCCTTGGCGATACAGTGACCGTGGCCGCGGTGGGTGCTGGTGATATAGTCACTGGGCCGCAGGGTGCTGCAGACCCCGACCGCGATTGCCTCTTCGCCCACGTAGAGGTGCGGTCCGCCCATGATCAGCCCGCGCTTGATGCAGTCGAGCACCCCGTACTCGAACTCCCTGATCAGGCACATCTGCCGGTACATTCCCAGGAGATCTTCGGTAGAGAGGTTTAGCGATAGCATGTTCCGATCCACAAGCATTCCCTCGTTTCAGTGCCTTGTGCGGTAGGCGGCCGATGCCGACAATCAAGAAGTGGAACTCGGAATCCAGCTCTGAGAACCTCGGGTAGTTGCTGTGGTGGCCGCCCGCATCGACAAGCGCACTCATCTCGTTCGCCGCGCGCCACATGTCCTCCAGCCGGCCGCGCCTAAGCGAAGCCAAACCCTTCCGTACTTCAGCCAGCTCGAGCATTAGCCTCGCCTGCAGCCGATCGGCGATGTCCCCGGCGTGGAGATTGGCCACGAAGTAACCCTTTCGCGGAAGGCCCGAGACAAAGCCTTCTGCCGCTAACCGGTTCAGCGCATACTTAACTGGAGTGCGGCTCACACCCAAGTGGCTGGCCAGGGTCGCGACAACCAGGCGCTCCTGGGTGTCGGATGAGCCGTCAAGATCTGATCTCGGATGATCTTACACGCGATCTCACTGAGGTCCGGATAGTCCATTAGCGACATAGCAGCCCATCGCCCCCCCCCCCGCCGTGGCGTCCGCACGATTACGGAATAGCGCATCTCGCATCTAGGGTTCAGTGTTCTGCATCCTTCCGCCACGTTAGCACCGGTTGGTTGTCATGTCAAGGGGGGCTTGACAGACTACCACGCTGATGATAGAGTGCGCAGGAATTCGCAACTCGGTACGCAGTATCCTGAATGCACAGTGAGGCCCCGTGGGTTCGCCGGGTGGCCCGACCCCCTCTGGCGCTCAGGGCAGCGGCCGTCCTCTATTCGTTCTTGGTCGATCAATACGTGGCCGGTTTGACCGCCGGCGCGGTGAAAGGGTGGGTGTAGTCAAGCAGATGGTCGTACAGATGCCCGGGAACAGAACCAAGCAGGCGCTGCAGGAGGGAAAGGTGGTCGTCGGCGCCTCAATGGCCTCATCAAGTTCCTTGATGGCGGAGTTGTTGGCACTCCAGGGCTTCGATTTCTTGGTGATCGACCTTCAGCACAGCGAATCCAACATCAACGACATTCAACGTCTAGTGCTTGCCACCCTGGTTGGGGGCGCGACGCCCGTGGTTCGGGTGCCCGGCAACGACTCCATTTTCATCCAGCGTTGCCTGGACTTGGGTGCCTACGGCGTGATTGTCCCTTACGTGAATACCGCCGACGAGGGGAGGGCAGTCGTGCGCGCGGCCAAATATCCCCCTCTCGGGCATCGCTCCTGGGGCCCAGTGCGGGGAGCCTTCTACGGCGCCTCCGATTACTTCGAGCGCGCTAACGAGGAGCTCCTCGTGGTGGTAATGCTGGAGACCAAACAAGCCGCGAATAACGCGGGGGCTATCCTGGGCATCGATGGCATAGACGGCTGCATCATCGGCCCCAACGACCTGGCCATCTCCTACGGCCATCCGTCTGGGCTGGCGCAGGTGCCACCGGACGTAGAAGAGGGCGTGCAACAGATCCTGGCAGCCGCCAGAAAGGTCGGCAAGTTCGCGGGTATGTTCTGCTCCGGCGTGCAGGATGCAAACCGGCGGATCGAACAGGGCTTCCGCTTCCTGAACGCGGGCGGGGATGTGCGCATGGCTGCGCGCGCCGGCCAGGCGGCGTTGTCCGAGATTAGACGCTAGATTGAGGTGAACCGCATCGTGCTCAAGCCGATCGATTTCACGGGCAAAGTCGCAATGGTTACCGCGGGCGGGGCGAACGGCGGCATCGGCCACGCCATTGCGTTGGGTCTGGCCCAGTTGGGTGCCGACATCTTGGTGGGCGATATTGACACGCAGGGCGCAGCCACGACTGCCGAGGAGGTCCGCGCGCTCGGGCGCCGAGCCGTTGCCGCCACCTGCGATATGGGGAGCGATGTTGACATACTGCGCGCGTTCGAGCGCCTCGACCAGGAGTTCGGCCAGGTCGATGTCCTGGTTAACAACGCCGGTATCGGAAAGCACGAGCACCCTGAAGAGGTGAGCCTCGATACGTGGAATCGCATAATGGCGGTCAACATCACGGGACAGTTCCTAGCGGCCCGCGAGGCGGGCAAGCGGATGATCAGTCGCGGTCACGGCGGCTGCATAATCAACATCAGTTCTATCGCCGGTAGTTCCGCCCTGGGGAGGGGGAACTTCGCCTATAGTGTCTCCAAGGGCGCGGTCATCCAGTTCACGCACGAACTGGCGGTAGAGTGGGCCCACCACGGTATCCGGGTTAACGCCATTCAGCCCGCTCAAGTCATGACGCCGCCGATGCATGTACTCCTCGCCAACCCCAAGTTTAATTCCGATAGGCTGCTGGCCCGGTTTCTAACCGGCATACCGATGAACCGTCTGGGAGAACCAGAGGACATAGCCGGTGCGGCGGTATTCCTGGCCTCCGATCTGGCCGGGTGGATCACGGGAGTCTGCTTGCCTGTCGATGGCGGCAACCTGGCGCTCAACGCTGGCGGGAGCCACACCTGGCCGTCTGACTGATTCTCCGCGGGCTGCGCTGTCGCGGGCCTTATTCACTATCTATGGGGAGAGATGCCAGACTATGGGAGCACTTGGGACCGTACAAAAGGGGACGGGGGCCTGGACAAGCCCCGACTGCTTTCGCTCTACCGCCAAATGCTCCTCATCAGGTACTGCGAGGAGCAGATGGCCAAAGCCTATCAGAACGGCCTTGTGCCGGGAGCTTGCCACACCTATGTGGGTGAGGAGGCAGTCGCCACCGGCGTGTGCGCCCACCTCGGCAAAGACGACACGGTATTCAGTACCCACCGCGGCCACGGTCATGCTCTGGCCAAAGGAGTTGACGTTCGCCAGTTCATGGCGGAGTTGCTCGCGCGGGCCACGGGTTGCTCCCACGGACGTGGTGGGAGTATGCACCTTTTCTCGCCAGAGGTGGGGCTGATGGGCACTAGCGGGATAGTCAGCCCCTGCATCCTCCTCGCTGCCGGTGCCGCCTACACCTTCAAGTTGCTGAAGACTGATAGAGTGAGCGTGGCTTTCTTCGGCGACGGGGCTTCGAACAACGGTGCCTTCCACGAGGGCCTGAACATGGCCGCGGTCTGGAAGCTCCCGGCGGTCTTCGTCTGCGAGAACAACCTCTACGCCACGGAGGTTGCCCTATCATCCGTGGCAGGGAATCCGAATATCGCCGAACGTGCTGCCTCCTACGGCCTGCCGGGGGTTGCCGTCGACGGCAACGACGTCGTTGCCGTCTATGAGGCGGCGGGCGCAGCGATCCGCCGAGCCCGCTCAGGCGAGGGGCCTACGCTGCTCGAATGCAAGACCTACCGCACAAGGGCGCACGCAGAGGGCATGCGTGAGTCAGGTTACCGTTCGGCTGAGGAGGTCGAGGAGTGGAAAGGGCGCTGTCCTATCAAACGCTTTAGGGAAAGGCTGACGGCCGACGGGGTGGCAGACCCCGACGAGCTCAGGCGGATCGAGGCCGACGTGACGGCGGTCGTAGAGGAAGGCTATGCGTTCGCCAAGGATAGCCCTTACCCAGACCCTGCCACAGTCCTCGATCACCTGTTCAGCGACTAGAACGTCGGGAGAGACGATATGCGCGAGTTGACTTTTGTGGCGGCGGCGCGAGAGGGCCTGGCAGAGGAGATGGCGAAGGATCCAACCATCTTCGTCGTGGGCGAAGGCATCGGCCCGAGGGGAGGAAACTTCAACACGACGGCCGGCCTCTACGAACTGTATGGAGCCGAGCGTCTGCGCGACACGCCCATATCCGAGCGAGGATTCGTCGGCCTTTGCACGGGCGCGGCAGCGACGGGCAGCCGCCCTGTCATCGACTTCATGTTCGTCGACTTCATCCTGGATGCCATGGGCGAGCTCGTGAACCAGACCGCCAAAATGCAGTGGATGAGCGACGGTCGGGTGAAGATGCCGATAGTGCTTCGAGGCTGTATTGGCGTGGGCAACTCGGCTGCGGCCCACCACTCGGGGAGTTACTACTCGGTCTTCAGCCATCTGCCGGGATTCCGAGTGGTCGTTCCCACCACGCCCTATGACGCCAAGGGACTGCTCAAGACATCCATCCGCAGCGACGATCCGGTGCTCTTCCTGGAGCACAAGTCCTTGCTAAGCACCAGGGGGCAGGTGCCTGAAGAGGAGTATTATCTTCCCTTCGGCAAGGCCGCCATCGCCCGCGAGGGCAAGGACGTGACCGTCGTCGCGATCGCCGTGATGGTGAACAAGACGCTGGAGGCCGGCGAGCGGTTGGCCAAAGAGGGCATCTCCGTGGAGGTGATAGACCCCAGGACTGTGGTGCCCCTTGATCTCGACACGATCCTTGCCTCAGTCCACAAGACAGGCAGGCTGCTGATCGTCGACGAGGCCTACGGCCCTTGCGGCATCGGGGCTGAGATTGCGGCCCAGGTCATCGACCGGGCCTTTGATGACTTGGACGCGCCGATCAGGCGGCTCAACGGTGCCCAGGTTCCGGCCCCCTACAGCCCGCCGCTCGAGGCAGCCGTCGTACCTAATCCGACGACCATCGTGCAAGCCGTCCGAGACTTGCTGGCAGAGTAGCGTTACCTGCAGCCGTGCGCCCTCGGGGCAGCACGATTGATGAGGAGAGGCTGATGCCAGTTGCAGTTGTAATGCCCAAGCTCGGCTGGATAATGGAGGCCGGCAGTCTGGTCAAGTGGTTGAAGATGGATGGGGAGACGGTAAAGGCCGGTGAAGTCCTTTTCAGTGTCGAAAGCGACAAGGCGGTGAGCGAGGTGGAGGCGCTAGAAGACGGCGTACTGCGCATTCCGCCCGACTCACCGCCCGCCGGTGAGCAGGTCCCGGTCGGTTCGGTGCTTGCTTACCTGGTGCGACCCGGGGAGTCGGCTTCGTTCACGGCCCTGACGGTGCCAGCTGCAATGGCGGATGCTGGGCCGCCAGCAACGTCCCACCTTGCCCCAGCCGACGAATGGGTAGTCGCTGGCAGAAAGTGCTCGGACACGCGGCCCATCAGCCCTCGAGCCCGACGTCTGGCCGCCGAGCTGGGGGTGGACTGGGCGGTCATCGCAGGAAGCGGGCGAACCGGCCGGATCGTCGAGCACGACGTGAGGGCGGCCGCCGGGTCTCGCGCCGCAGGGATTCGCGTGAGTCCGCTTGCGCGCCGTCTGGCGGAGGAGGCCGACGTGGACCTGGTAGAGCTGGCGGCCAGGGCAGAGGGAAAGCGCATAACGCGGGAGGACGTGGAGGCGGCTATCCGGGAGCGGTCGGTGGCGATTGCACCACCAGCTGCCAAACGGCCCACGCCAGAGGTGGCTGAGCCCGACGCCGTAGCACCTGGCCAGGCCGAGCGCGAGCCGCTGTCGGCGGTGCGGCGGATTACCCGCGACCGCATGGCGGCCGCCTCGCGAACAGCCGCGCCGGTCACGCTAATGACCGACGCCGACGCAACCGAGATCGTAGCCTTGCGTAGTCGGCTCGTTCAAGCCGCACAGAAGCGACTGAAGCTGCAGCCGCCAACTTACAACGATATGCTTGTGTGTCTGGTCGCCGCGGCCCTTCGCGAGCACCCGCACCTCAACTCGTCGCTCGAGGGGGACGTACTCGTTCGCCACAAGGGCATCAACATCGGCCTGGCGATGGATACGCCACGCGGGCTGATCGTGCCGGTCGTCACGGATGCAGATGAAAAAGGGCTATGGACCATCGCTGGGGAGACAGCCAGACTCGTGGCGCAAGCCAAGGCGGGGACCGTTTCTGCGGAGGATCTACGAGGCGGGACTTTCACTGTCACCAATCTGGGCGGATTCGATGTCAAAGCGTTCACTCCAATTCTGAACCTACCGGAGTGTGCCGTTCTGGGTGTGGGGAAGATCGCCCTACGTCCGGTGGTAGATACCTCAGGCGAGCGTGTTATCCCCCGCCATATGGTCACGCTAAGCCTGACCTTCGACCATCGCGTTGTCGACGGTGCGCCGGCGGCTAGGTTCCTCCAGACGGTCAAGGGATTCGTCGAGGAACCTCTACTCTGGCTTGCGACGTAACCGCGGGCAGGTCGCGGCTGGGACCCTTAGATGAGTACGGTGGCGGCTCAGAGGATCCGGCCGAGCGTCAGCGGCGGGTTGGGCGACCGCGAGACGGCGCCCACACTGCGGTCCAGAGACGAGGGAAGCCGCGTGCCCGCGTCCGCTGGGTCGAATGGCAGCGTCAATGGATTTGCGGAAGGCGGCGAGCAAGCGGCTCTCCAAAACGGGGGAAACGGAGGGGACTGATCGCGTGGGCCTACGGCGGTAGGCCGAGATTAAGGAGGTGAAGGATTTCGGAGCACAAGTCATTCCTGGTCGTCCAACCTGGCGATGGAATTGCCGGTAAATCCCAGGCAGCCGTTAGCTACGGGGAGGTCATTGTTGGGAGTGAGCAACGCCCGACGGAGCAAGCCTACCTTAGTCACTACGTGCTGTGTCCTGGTGAGACCCTCGAAGCGCATTATCACAGCCTCGAGGAGGTGCAGTACATCCTATTCGGACACGGGTTGGTGACTGATGCCTCTGGCGAGCAACAAAGGGTGGGCCCCGGCTCGGTCGTTTGCTGCGGCTCGGGTCCGGACGGTGCCCACGGCTTTACTAACCCGGGAAACGTACCCTTGACTATCCTGTGCTTCTTCCCATCCAAAGGCGGGGTATCGCCAGATCGTTTCCAGCTTTGACGCGACGCTGGCTCAACACGTCCACAGACCAGGAGCGTTCGGGCAGAGGGGGCAAATGACGGGGACTAGGCGTCGATGGAAGTTCGAGAAGGGAGAGAAGAATGTTTGGTAGAGTGTCCAACCCTACTGTAACTCGTCGGGTCTTCCTGAGGTCGGCCGTCGCGGTCGGAGCCTCGGGAGCAGTGGCTTCGCTGCTTCAGGCCTGTGCGCCCGCGGCAGCCCCCGTGCCTGCGCCCACACAGGCCGCGGCAAAGCCGGGGGCGCCGGCGGTAGTGAAGGGCAGCAAGATTACCCTCATCGCCGGCAAATCCTTCTGGCCCGAATCCGACGACTACCGCGACAAGTGGATGTCGAACTGGGCCAACCAGTATGGCGCTAGCTTTGGCGTCGATTCCACTACCGAAGGCACGAGCGATGCTCAGCTCGCAAGCATCGCGGAGACCGGCGCGGGACCGGATTTTGCCATCTTACAGGCCCACCACCCCAACGTGCTGGCGAAGGGCCTGGCTGACCTGGATGACGTCGTAGAAGAGCTCTCGAGCAAGTACGGTGGCTTCGATGATTGGGGCAAGAGCGTCTGTTTCGTCGATGGACACTGGAAGGCCCTCCCATCGTGGATCTACCCCAAGGCGTGGAACTATCGAGAGGACTATTTGAAAGAGGCCGGCGTAGACAAGGTCCCGACCACCTACGACGAGCTGTTGGCGGCCGCGAAGAAGCTCAACAGTTTTGGGAAACCCATCGGCTGTTCCTTCGGGCATGCGGCGACCGACGCCACGGGCTGGCTCTACCCACTCCTCTGGGCCTTCGGCGGCAAGGAGCTCGAATCGGATGGCAAGACGCTGGCCTTGGACTCCCCCGAGACGGCCAAAGCTATCGAGTATGCGAAGGAGATCTACCCGCTGATGATCCCGGGCACGCCCGCGTGGACGGAGGTTGGCAATAACCAGGCCTTCATCGGCGGAGCGATCTCGATGACCATCAACGTGACCACTATCTACCTCGCCGCCAAGCGAGACAACACCGACATCGCCAAGGTCATGAATCACGCGCCGTATACTACTGGTCCGGCCGGTAACTTCGGCTACCACAGCGTGGGACTGTATGGGGTATTCAAGCATTCGCCCAACCTGGCCGGTGCTAAGGCCCTCCTGCGTGACTGGCATGGGCCGGACGCTCTCTCGGGATGGTTGAAGCTCGGCCAGACCTATTTCATCCCCGCCCTACGTGACCACCTCAAGCTAGATTGGTGGCCAAATGACCCCAAACTCACCCTATTCAGGACTGCCACGCGGAACAATCGCTTGCCGGGCTACGCCGGGCCGCTGCGTGGCGCGGCCGCGTCGGCGCTGGCGAGCTATCTCGTAGTGGATATGTTCGCCAAGGCGGTGCAGGGTACGCCCACGAAGGAGGCTATAGCCTGGGCCGTGGGTGAGTACAAGCTGCTTCTGAAGTAGCAGTCACCGGGTTTGGCCCGCACCGCTGGTGCAACGAACATTCCTCGAGTCAGCGGTGCGGGTTCTCGGGTCGACTATTACGGGAGGCGTGCCCATGTCGCTAGATCAACGGGCGGCGGTCTCGCCCGACCTGACGCGAAAACGTCCGTCGATATTGGGCTACCTTGAACGCGAAAGCGTACTTGGCTGGGTCCTAGTGGCACCGACGCTCGTCGTCCTTCTCGGTCTGGTCGCCTACCCTTTCCTGATGGCTTTGTGGATGAGCCTTACGAACAGGGTGATCGCCCAACCGGGCGAGTTTATCGGCCTGCGGAATTTCGAAGAGCTTCTGCGGAGCCAGATTTTCAGGCAGACGGTCACCAACAGCTTCGTCTACACCTTTGCCGGTCTGCCGATCAAGTTGGTGGGGGGCATCGGAGTGGCACTGGCGCTCAACCGCCAGTTCCAGGGCCTGCGCATCGTACGGGCGGCGCTTCTGCTCCCCTGGATCGTGCCGGCTGTCCTCATCACCCTTGCCTGGCTCTGGATGTTCGACGCCAGTCTGGGGGTGTTCAACTGGGTGCTTCTGCGACTGGGCATCGTTCGCCAGGGGATCCCCTGGCTGGCTGACCCCGCACTTGCCATGGCCAGCTTGGTCCTGGTCAACTCCTGGCGGGCGATCCCCTTCTGGGCGATCACGATCCTCGCCGGCCTTCAGACCATCCCGCAGGAGCTGTACGAGGCCGCCGTTATCGACGGTGCCGGCCCGGTTGGCAAGTTCCGTTACGTGACCCTACCGCTCATCATGCCCGTACTTGGCGTCGTGCTCCTCCTTTCGATTATCTGGACCTTCGCCGACTTCCAGACCGTCTACGCCCTAACGGGCGGCGGGCCCGCCAACAGCACGCACCTCTTTGCTACGCTCAGCTTCCAAACGGCCCTGGTGATTGGCAAGCTGGGTCAGGGAGCAGCCATCTCACTCTTCCTGTTCCCCGTGTTCGTCATCGTCGTGATCCTGCAACTGCGAAGCCTGCGAAAGGACTGACCCATGCAATACAGTGCTAGTCAGCGGTTCCGGCTGATGATCGGCACCTATGCACCGATCGGTTTCTTACTGGTGTTGATGCTCTTTCCTTTCTACTGGATGCTGATCACCTCGCTGAAGACGAACCCAGAGCTATATAACGCTCAGGCGAATCCCTTCTGGGTGGTCAAGCCAACGCTGGACCACTACGCCCGATTGCTGGGGAGAACGCAGTTTCTGAACTGGGCCGCCAACACGATGGTCATCTCCATAGTCTCGACCCTTATCTCACTCACGTGTGCCGTGATGTCGGGCTACGCCCTCGCCCGTTTGCGCTTTCGCGGGGCCGGCTTCCTGGGGACGGCCATCTTCGTGACCTATCTGGTCCCTAACGCCCTGCTCTTCATCCCCATGGCAGAGATAATGCGCAGTCTTGGGCTGCTCAACAATCTCCTGGCTCTAATTATTACCTACCCCACCTTCCTCATACCGTTTGCCACCTGGCTGCTTATGGCGTACTTCAAGACGATCCCCAAGGAGATCGAGGAGTGCGCGCTGATCGATGGCGCTTCTCGCTTGCAGACAATTTGGAAGATCGTCTTGCCCCTAGCTACTCCAGGTGTGCTGTCGGCCGGCATTTTCGCCTTCACACTTTCCTGGAACGAGTTCCTGTACGCGCTGATCTTCATGACCTCTAGCGAGCTAAAGACGGTCCCCGTTGGGGTAGTTGGCGAGTTGATCCGGGCGGACGCGTATTTCTGGGGTGCACTGATGGCGGGGGCCCTCCTTGGTTCAGTGCCGGTGGCGTTCGTATACTCTTTCTTCGTTGAGAGTTACGTTTCCGGTCTGACCGCGGGAGCGGTGAAGGGCTAAATCACAAGACTGAAGGAGCGAACTGACGTGTCAACTAGAGTTGGGGTAGGTAGTCATAGATACGAAGTAGTCGAAGGCTGGGGCAAACTGCCCGAGGACTGGCGGTTCGTCGACGTCGCGGGAGTGGCGGTCAATTCCGAGGATAACGTCATCATCCTCAATCGGGGTACCCATCCCATCGTGGTACTCGACCGTGCTGGTAACCTTCTGGGGGCCTTCGGTGACGGGGAGATCCGAGGCGCCCACGGGGTTTGCGTCGGGCCAGACGATGCCATCTTCTGCGCCGATTCCGGCGATCATACGGTAAAGAAGTACGGCCCCGACGGCAAGTTACTGATGGTCCTCGGGATCCGGGACCAACCCAGCGATACCGGCTACGATCGTAGCCTCGACTGGCCGCAGCGAGAGGTCAAACGCGCCGCCGGCCCGTTCCACTGTCCTACCAATGTGGCCGTTTCACAAACCGGGGAGATCTTCGTCAGCGACGGCTACGGCAATGCCAGGGTGCACAAGTTCGCGCCAGACGGCACGCTGCTGCGATCTTGGGGTAATCCCGGGCATGGCCCCGGGGAGTTTTGGATTCCCCACGGTATTGCGGTGGACCGGGAGAGCATCGTCTACGTCGCCGACCGCGAGAACAGTCGTGTGCAGCGCTTCTCGCCGGGGGGGGAGTACCTCGGCGAGTGGTCGTGGGTGTACCGTCCTACCGATCTCTTTATCGATCAGGCAGGCTACGCCTTTGTTGCCGAGTTTGGCTATCGAGCCGGCCCAGTACCTGGGCAACTTGAACCACCGGGAGAGGTGAAGCCCCGGGGAAGGGTAAGCATACGTGCGTTGGACGGCAGTGTCCTCGCCGCTTGGGGTGAGGGCCCGGATGACTGCGCACCCGGCTTCTTCTTCGCCCCTCACGCCGTCTCTATCGATTCGCACGGCGACCTATACGTGGGCGAGGTCGTGTATTCAGCCGGCCAGCGGGGCAAATTAGTGTCCCCCGAGTGCCATACCCTGCAGAAGTTCGCACGCGTGTCCTAGGAGAAAGGAGCACCCCGTAAGCCTCACTCTTCCTGCTCACGTCCCGGAGGATCTACGCGAGCGACTGACGACGGTCAGCATTGCCAATGCCTGCTGGCACCTTTTCGGACTCGGGCTCCGCAACACGTACATGAAAGGGCTCTACCCGCTGATGCCTCTAGGAACCGGCAATCTCGTTGTGGGGCGTGCCGTGACCGTCCGCTACCTGCCTTTCCGAGAAGATGTCGACGCCGCGGTCAAGCCCGAAGAGCGCTTGAACCAGCCGTATCGAAGGGCCATAAAGTCCCTCGAGTCCGCGGACATCCCGGTCATCGACGCTACGGGGAATCTGGAGGCAGGTGCTATCGGCGACGTACTAGCCGCTCGCATCAAGTATTGTGGCGCTTCGGCTGCCCTCGTCGACGGCGCGGTGCGCGATGGTCCGCACATTCGCCAGGTTGGCCTACCTACGTTCATGCGCGGAGCACACCCTTCCGCGGGCCCGCGGGCGATCATGAGCATGGACGTGAACCTCCGCATTCAGTGCGGCGGCGTCCTCTTGATGCCCGGAGACATGATACTCGCCGACGACGAAGCGGCGGCAGTCGCACCGCCGGGCTACGCTGAGGCTGTCGCCACCCAGGGCCTGGAACAAGAGGCTATGGAGCTCTTCATCCGCGCCATGATCGAGCAGGGCGTGTCAATTCAGCAAACCTATCCGCCCGACGAGAGCGTGAGAGCCGAGTATGAAGCCTACCGGCTGAGCAGATCTGCCACCGGCTCACTGTGACCGGGGGCGTCCAATCATCGTTGCTTGGAGGGTCCGCTGTGTCGTGCCCTGCGCGTCTTTCCGTGCCCGGCTCCCGACAGGTACGTCCGAGGCAGCACCACCAAATCGACCGTCACGGGCGTGCTCCCGGCAGAGGCGCTTTGCCACACGCGACAAGCGCCTCTCCCACAGTGGGCCGCGAGCGTTGAACGCCGACCGGCGGCGGTTGCTCGGTTGCCACCCGTCTCTCGGCTTGGACGAGATGGCCATTCAGCTTCGTAGGGGGCGGGGTGAATACCTAAGTGTCCAAACAGCCTATGGCTTGCTTGATGACGTCACGCGCCTGTGCTATTCTTACCAATTGCCAGATTCTGCATTCACAATCCAAAGGAAATGCCTGTGGAAACATCCATTTCGCTGACCAACTACCCGGACCTCGGCGAGAGAGTCTATCAGATCCTGCGCGACCAGATTCTGACCGGGCGGCTGGCGCCCGGTAGTCCGCTCTTAGTCGTTGAACTGGCGGCGAGGCTTGGCGTTAGCCGCACGCCGGTCAAAGATGCGCTCAACCGACTCGCGGCCGAGGGGCTAGTCGACGACGTGGCACGCAAGGGATTCTTCGCCGCCAAGATAGATGTGGCGAACATCATCGATGTCTTCGACGCGCGTCTCATGATCGAGACCGCGGCAGTCGAACGAGGCATCACTCTGCTGACACCGACCGAGCTTGAGGAGATGAGGAGTCTGCTCCGCGAAATGGAGCAGTGTATCGACGAGCAAGGGACTTTCATCGACTACCCTCTCTTCGTCGAGAAGGATTCGCAGTTCCACTACCTCATCGTCGGCACAGCTAAGAATCATCACCTGAGTGAAGTCCATCGCCGGCTGAGCGTCCACTTGCACATCTCCAGGCTCCACTTCGCCACCCAGGTTGGCCATCAACGGAGCGCAGACACCCTTCGTGAGCACAAGGCGATCGTCGAGGCCTTTTCCAACCGGGACCTGGCTGCCCTCTCCAAGGCGCTGAGGGACCACGTTGAGAGTGTTAGTCGAGTGTTTGCGACACTCACAGCCGGCTAGCGGCGTTCTGCCTGCCATCTGTCGGGCTCCCCCTCGCGGACACGACGTTCCGCGGTGGTCCGAGAGTATCTGCACCCCGCCCAGGGGCTGGCCACTGTGGCGAGAGCCTGTCGCGACGCGACGTGGGGCTTTACTCCCCGCCTGCAGTCGGCACAAGTCCCGAGCTGGCGGCAGAGCCGAAAGCCCGATTGCATCTCAGCGCTACCCATTCCGAGCAGTCAGCAACGTCGCGCAGACCCAGGTAAACGTGCTCAACAGCCGCGGCTAGTATCATCCGCGAAAGCATCGACGCAGACGCCCGAATGGGGTGGACTACTCAGACACGCGAGGAGGGACAGAGTGGCTGCGCTTAGAGTAGGCATCATCGGGGGAGGGCGCATCGCCGACCTGCACGCCCTGGGCTACCGGGATAGCCTGCAGGCCGAGATCTGCACGGTCTGTGACGTGAACGAGCATCTCGCCCGCAGTCGTGCCCGGGAGTGGAGGGCGGAGCGTTGGTTCACTGACTACCGAGAGTTGCTGGCAGACCCCGCCGTCGACGCCGTGGAGATCATCACCCCGCACTACCTCCATGCCGAAATGACGGTTGCCGCTCTCGAAGCGGGAAAGCACGTCTCAGTGCAGAAGCCGATGGCATTGACTGTGACCGAGTGCGACGCGATGATCGCCGCGGCCAAGCGCACCGGCAAGAATCTGCGGGTGTTCGAGAACTTCCGCTACTACCCGGCCCACGCCAAGGCGAAGGAACTCCTGGAATCCGGCGCCGTCGGCGAACCCCTATCGATCAGAGTGAAAAGCATTCAGGGCTCACTCGGCGGAGGGCGACGGAACCAGGTGAGCACGCCCGACAGGCGCGTCGACGCGAGAGAGGGCTACCCCTTGCCGCTGAGCCACCAGTTAGCGGGCACCTCCCCGTCGAACTGGAAGTACGACTCACGGAAGAGCGGCGGGGGGCGGGTAGTCCTGGACGGGGGCTACCACATCTTCTCCCTTGCTCTCTTCTACCTGGGGGACGTCGAGAAGGTCTTCGCCT
>JAJZQK010000270.1 GCA_021847625.1 Chloroflexota bacterium | reverse complement strand
CGGGTCTCCGCATCATCCAGGAGCGCGGCGACGGTCTCGACCATGGCACTGTCGTCCAGCGGGGCCACGATGCGCCCGGTCACACCATCCACCACCACCTCCGAAAGAGCGCCGACGTCCGTGGAGACGGCCGGGACGCCGGTGGCCATCGCCTCGAGCACCGTCGTGGAGACACCTTCTGAGTGCGGCACCGACGTCAGCAGGAAGAGGTCGAGCGCCGGCAGCAGTTCGGAAACGCGCATACCCGGGTCGATGATGCGAAGGGCGCCGGCCCCGCCAACGGGCGACTCCTGGACCATTCGGCGGATCGTTGCCTCATACGGCCCGTGCGTCTGCATGGCGGATCCGAGGATCACGAACCGGACATCCGGACGGCTTTCATAGAGCTCGTCGGCAACCGTGATGAAGTGCTCCAGGCCCTTCTGGGGGGTTAGATTGGCGATGGTTCCAACGAGCGGTGCTTCGGCGGCGATTCTGAGCTCATCCCTCGCAGCTGCTCTGCGACCGGGATCAGATCGGAAGACGGAGGTATCGACCGGTGGATAGAAGGGCACGAGACGCGACCCGAGACTCATCGCACCGGGATGCACGCGCGCAACGCCGAGGCCCGTCGTCATGACGACATCGGCCAGTGCGATCACCCACGGCATCAAGAGGCGGCGCAGGGGCATGGGTGCACGCGTGTCGAGCAGCTGCCATACGACCGCGCGGTGCTCCAGCTGCGCCGCTATTGCCGCATGAGGGTTGACCAGGCCACCAACCTGCACGACGTCGATCTGTTCGGAGCGAATGAGCCGGCGGAGCGCGGACACCTCGCTCCGGAAGGCGGCTCCAAACTGCAGGTGCGTCCGCAGGTCGGTCGTGGAACGCAGCCGATGAAGCGGGATCTGGCGGACGTCGACGCCTGCAGCGCGGAGCCGCTCCGCCGCGTTGCCCGGCTCGTCCGGCAGAACGACGATCGTGTGGATCCCACGTTCTTCGAGCAGACGCGCGAGGCGCACGGCCTGGTTCTGGGGACCGCCGAAGAACGGATAGTGGATCACGTAGAGGACGTTCATCACCGCGATGCAATGGGCGTGACGAGGGTTTCGCGAGGGTCGTCAGCCCCCGCATTGGCACGCGCGACGGCGAGCGTCGACCCCGCGGGATACGGCGTGACGACCACGAGCTTCACGACGGCGACCCGTTTCGGCGAGCCGAGAGGATCCCCTCCACGGCCTTCTCGAATGCCTCTGCCCAACTGTCAGGCGTGTAGGACGCGATCATCTCGGCAGAACGGGCGCCCATCTGGCTCCGGAGTGCAGGGTCGCTCGCGAAGCGTCGCATGGCGGCTGCAAGCGCCTCGGGATCGTTGGGCGGGACGAGATAGCCATTCACGCCGTCAACCACGCGCTCGCGGATCTCGCCGGCCGCAGTCGTACTGATGACCGGCAACCCTGCGGCCATTGCCTCATCCACGACGAGTCCGTATGGGTCGCCGAGCGTGGGGAAGACGAACACGTCGCTGGACGCGTACAGGCGAGGCAGATCGGGCTTCTGGTGGAACCCCGCGAGCTTCACATGGAGGCCGTCGGTTTCGCTCATCCGTGCGATGCGGGCCTTCTCGGGTCCGTCGCCCACGAGCAGGAGGCTCGTGCTATCGGGGAACTGCCGTGCTACGCGCGCATACGCGCGGAGGAGGGGACCAGTCCCCTTGCCCCACCACAGCCGGCCAACGTAGACAAATACTACGCCGGACAGGCCGAGGTCGACACGGATCGCATCACGGCCCGATTTCGCCACCGCGGCCTCCGTCGCGAAGTACCGGCTGTCGACCACATGTCGGGCGATGTGCACTCGCTCGGACGGCACCCCATACCGCGTCGCGAATGCGCGCCCGTCCTGCCCCGCGGTGATGATGCCGTCGACTCGTTGGAAGACCGCACGCTTCAGAGCCTCCTTCCAACGGCGCCGCTGTGTCCAAGAGTCGAACGTCACCTCGACCCAGAGAGCCGTCCGCCATCCACGCCACCAAGCGAAGCGCAGGCCAATCAGGAACGACGGTGTCGCGTAGAGGCTCACGAGGAGCTCAGGGCGCCGCGCCCTCAGCACCGGCGTCGGCAGGCTGAGCGGGCGCTGGCCGAGACCCAAGCGCGGCAGGTACCGGTAGGGGAACTCCCAGCTGGACTCGTCGACGGCCCAGCTACGGTCTCGGTCCCTGCGCGCCCCGAACCAGGCCTCCAGGTCGATGTTGCCCCGTCGGACGACCGCGTTGAAGCGCTCGACCATGTAGGGCGCTGGAATGTTGTTCCAGTAGACCACCCGTGGCCGCATCCGGGCTCTCGCGGCCCTCGTCATCCCCACCTCCCCCATCGTGCGGGTCGTAACGCACCCAGCCCGGGCCCCATGGTCCGCATGCTCACGAAGGTCCCGCTCGCTCGATGACGCCAGCGAGGCCCTCGTCGACCGACCGAACATAGCGATCGAGCGTGAACTGCGCTGCTCGGGACACCGCCGCGTGCGACATCCGACGCAACTCGACCCGATCTGACTCGAGACGAATCAGCGCTGCGGCAATGGCCTCTGGATCGCGCACCCCAACGCGAAATCCACTGACAGAATCCTCCACTACGTCGCCGCAGCGATCGGTGGCAACCACAGGAAGGCAATGGGCCATCGCTTCGAGTTGTGTTAGGGCAAACCCGTCGGACAGCGTTGGCAACACCAGGACGTCGCTGGTCTTGTAGAGGGTGAGTGCCTGTGCGCGCGAGACGTGCCCTAGGACCCGCAGGTTCGTCGGAAGGTTCTGCAGCGACCGCGCCGTAAGGCGAATCGGGCCCGCCACGGTGAACTGGATACGGTAAGTTTGGACGAGACGGGCTGCTTGCACGAGGTAAGGGAACCCTTTCCGTAGGTTCACCTGGCCCAACCAGAGCACCCTCAGTTCAGCACCCGACCCAACCTCATCCAGCCGGAGCATGTCTGTCTCTTCGGGCTCGTACGCGAGCGGCACCACAATGACACGGCTGTCTGGCACACCGGCGGTCACGACAGCATGCTTAGACCACTCAGAGTTCACAAGGACGGCTGTGGCACTCTGCCATTCGGCCCTGAGGCGGTCCCAATAGGCGGACGGAATCCTCCCTTCGTGTTGTGCCCAACCTGGCCACCGATCCATCTCTTCGTAAATGGCAGCTTCGTCTGCTTGCGCCGGATCGAGCTGGTCAACAACGGACGGCACGCCTCGGGCTGCCGCTTCCCGCAGCAGTTCGAGCGCGCCGGTGCTATACGCGAAAACGGCGTCTCGCTCGGGCACGGGCCCATGGGAAACGAAGACGCCAGCGGCCCATCTGCTGAATGTTTCTCCCAGGCGAAGGTACCGCTCGTACGTACCACCAAGCGTGACGGCCCTTGACCTTCGAAGTGTTCTCTCGACGAGTTGGTGTGCAAGCGTTCGAACAGCCATGGACTGCACGAGCGATGGATCCAGATCGCGTGACGTCCGGTTGGCCATGCCGGACAGCGGACCTGAGTGAACGAGCCGTAGGGCTGCGACAGGTGGAAGCCACACGTCCGTAAGTAAGCGCCCCAGTCGTCGGCTGCGTTGGAATCCGATGGCAGTACGGTAGCCCTCGCGACCCCCGATTTGAGCGACGGTCCAGACGCGCTCCCGATGCGTCATTCGTGTCTCACCGACATTCCGGCCGGACCGACCGCTCGGGGTTCAGCGCATTGCTCATCGGCCGGCGCCCACCGGTGCCCCAGCCGGAGCCCGGCCGGCGCAGTGTCCCCGGACGTACTAGCCGGCTGACTCTTGGCTATGCGAGCGTCCAATTGAGCGTGGTCGCCGGGGATCTTGCGCCACGCGAAGGCATAGCCGACCAAGAGGGGCACCAGTATAATTAGCTGACGCTGGTAATCTACGCCAATCCCGCCGCGCATGTACACAAACACGAATGGCCAACTGACCGCAAACACCGCCTGCGCCACCTGAGACCCGGGGTTGCGAGCCAGCCATGAGTACAGCGCACCACAGGCGGCGCCCGCGGCTAGACCAAAAACCGCGACGCCTGGGATCCCGAAGTTGAGATATGGCTCGCCAAATGCGGAGAAGGAGAAACCGATCCCCTGAGCCAAGAACCCAGGCCAAATCACGGCCATGAGCTGGGTATCAGCCGCTGTTGGCTTCGCGGGCCACCAGGTTCGTGGAACTGGTCGCATCAGCGCCTCGGCGTAGGTGGCGCCATACTGGTAGTTCAACTCGCGTGGAACATACTGCAGTTCGATCGCTAAATCAGCTGCCATTGACGTATCGCCGAACCGAAGAAACCGGTCGACCTCCCCACCCGGATTCGTGACGGTCGTCCAGACAGACTCGATAAGCGAGCCTTGGCCTGCCGACTCCCCGCGGTAGTCGCGTGGAGCGCTGACGAACAGCAGGAACACCGGCATGGCAACGACCGCGATCCAAACCAAAGAGGGTCTAGTTTGGCGCTTGAGGTAATAGACAAGCACCAAAGCCGCCATCACAGGGAGCGTCCATGACCTCGCGCCGCCGATAAATGCTGGAACCTGAGATAGGGCGATGAGAAAGAAACCAACCGCAGCCTTGCGTGACCGCCATACCGGAGCTGCCAACACAAGGAGTAGACCTGCAGGAGCAAGCAGGAGCGGGGCGGAGTACAGGTATCCGCTTGCGTGCGCCGTCACCGGATTGAGGCCCCCGAAACTCGCAACAAGGACTCCCCACAGCGCCGCGGCGAGGAGAAGTACGCCGACAATGTACGCACTCAGGCGGCTCTCTGTCACCACCCGGTCCGGGCGCGCGCGAGTCACCACTTTGGAGGGCGGCCGATACCAGTAGTAGGCCAAGTAGAAGCCTGCCGCCCCGATCGAGGCGATTCCGATCGCCGCAGCGTACGTAGCGTCGGGTGACTTGCCGGCAAATTGTGGCACGCCGCCTGGTTGAGTGAGGTCCCATGCCGGTTTGATGACAAACAGGATCGCGAAAGACACCGCGAAAATGTACACGGGCTCGAAGACATCGAACCTGCGTCCAAGCACTAGTGGGAAGAGCGGGACCGCGGCGAGAGCTGTGGCCGCGAGAATTGACACGGCTGTCAAGTTCTGGGGGCCTGGCACAGAGAGGCCAAGCGGCACGGCTAGGCCCGCCACGCCGGCCAGCACGAGAACGCCGGCTACTCTGCGCACAGATCAACGGCCTCGGCCACCTTGGCCTGATCACCAGTGCCGATCGGCATCCACACGTCTAGATCTTGGCGGGGCTGTGGATCGGCCCGGTGCCTGCGCTCTTCGCACGCCGGCGGCGATTCGATTCGGGCAATGGCTGTTTCAACTGCAGCCTTGTCGGTTGCGAACGCAAGGTTCGCGATCGTGACCGGAACGAGAGCAGAGCCACCCTCAGAACCAAGGCGCATTAGCATCTCCTCTGGCGGCCCTGTGCCACAATGAACGCCTCGGTGCGCGTCATCACCTGCAGACGGAGTCGCGTCAGCGGCGGAGGAAGCGTGATCAAGGACGCAGGCGCCAAAGAACGCCCCAGAGCCAGAAATGGGTAGACTCCTATGAGGCGGCAGCTGGTAGACACGAGACGGCTGGCGATGCGGCGCCGCAAGTTTCTAAGCGGAGTCTCCGGTCCTTGGAGAGCCGCGTACTCCTCGACGTATCGTTGAGGGCGGACCAAGCTCT
>JAJZQK010000269.1 GCA_021847625.1 Chloroflexota bacterium | reverse complement strand
GCCTATCCGGTCCGTGTAGTCGGCCGTAACCATCTCCTGAGCCAGTTCGTGGGGAAAAGCCTTCATGTTCTGGAAGAACCGCAGGTACACGGAGCGCTCGGAAAGGTGGTAGAGGTACTCCTGCATCATCCGCTCGTCCGTTGACTTGACCGGTCGGACCAGCAACCTGACCCCAGCTACCTCATGCTCACGCTCCAACTCTACCGGGTAACCGGCGACGGTTGGAACAGCGTAGTCATCGAAGAGGTACCTATCCTCTTTCGCCTTGGCCATGAGCTCCGGTCGGAACTTGGGATGAGCGATGGCGATGAGAGCCATCGCTCGCTCCCTAAATGACTTGCCGTGCAGATAGGCCACGCCAAACTCGGTGGCGACGTAGTGCACGTCACCCCGCGTGGTAACGACCCCGGCCCCCGGCTGCAATCGAGAAACGATGCGTGAGACAGTCCCGTTCCTCGCCGTAGAAGGCAGGGCTATTATCGGCTTTCCACCAGGCGCCAGCGCGGCGCCACGGATGAAATCCGCCTGCCCTCCGATCCCGCTGTAGATACGATGGCCTAGCGAATCAGCACAGACCTGCCCCGTTATGTCCACTTCAAGGGCGGTGTTTATCGCCACCATCTTGTGGTTTCTGGCGATGTTGATCGGTGAGGAGTTGTAGTCGGTCGGCTGGAATTCGAATATTGGGTTGCCGTCTATATAGTCATACAGCCGGCGGGTCCCCACGCAAAACGAAGCCAACACTTTGCCGGGATGAAAGGTCTTCCGGGAGTTGGTCACCACCCCTGCCTCGATTAGATCGATCAACCCGTCGGTGAACATCTCCGTATGAACACCCAGGTCCTTTCTGTCCATTAGGTAACGCAGCAGCGCGTTGGGGATGCCGCCGATGCCTACCTGGATCGTGGAGCCATCCTCAACTAGGCGAGATATGTGCCTGGAAATCGCTTCCGCTGTCTCACTAGGCTGCACCGGGGCCAGCTCCAAGATCGGCTCTTCGTACTCCACGATGGCGTCGAGGCTATCGATGTGCACGAAGCTGTTGCCCAGGGTCCGCGGCATCCGGGGGTTGACCTGGGCCACCACGTACTCGGCCGCTTCCACGGCGGCGGGGTGAGCTTCGACCGAGACGCCAAAGGAGCAGAAGCCGTGGCTGTCGGGTGGCGAGACCTGCAACAAGGCGGCATCTAGGTGCATGCGCCCCTTTCGGAACAAGCTGGGTATCTCAGACAGGAAGATCGGGGTATAGTCAGCCCATCCAGCGAGCACAGCGTCTCTGACGCCCGGGCCGACGAAGAACGAGTTGTGGCGGAAGTTGCGGTCGAATTCCCTGGCCACGTGCCGGGCAGGCCCCACGGTGAGCATATGAACGATCTCCACGTCGTGCAGCCTGCCGCTGTCACCACCCAACTCCACCAAGGTGTTCAGCAGGTGCTGAGGCGCGGCGCACCCGGAGCCGAGAAAGACACGGCTCCCATTATGAATGCGCGCAATCGCCTCTCGGGCCGTCGTGCGCTTGCCCGCATATAGCGCCGCAATGTCTCGTGTCGTGGTCAAGAGAGCCCACCACCATTCGGCGTGATATCGTGAAACCAGACTGCCCCTAGGTCACAGCCTTCGTCTTATTGTATCAGAGAATGATTTGGCTAACATACGACCGCCACCACCACCAGCGCCCAGCACGGCCGCCGGCGGGAAGACCGAACGGCGATCGGCCTGGCCCATAGCTACCTTGTCGCTCTTGGCCATCGCCGTCCGGCCTTGGTACAGCTCGGCTTTCCAAGATCAGGGAACCCGCCCAGCAATCAGCACATCGACAACACTGGGATCAGCCAGAGTCGTGGTGTCTCCCAGGTTGTCCAGCTCGCCGGTAGCGATCTTCCGCAGTATTCGCCGCATGATCTTGCCGCTGCGCGTCTTGGGAAGGGCATCGGCGAACTGAATTCTGTCCGGCCTGGCTATCGGGCCGATCTCCTTTGCGACGTGGTCCATCAGCTCCTTGGCCAGTTCAGCCGACTTCTCAGCCCCCTGGACCAGAGTGACGTAGGCGAAGAGCCCCTGCCCCTTGATCGCGTGTTCTATAGGCGTGACGGCAGCCTCCGCGACCTTCGGATGAGACACCAAAGCGCTCTCAACCTCGGCCGTTCCCAACCGATGTCCCGAGACGTTTACCACATCGTCGATACGGCCCATGAGCCAGTGGTCGCCGTCAGGATCGATCCGGCAACCGTCGCCGGTGAAGTAGACGTTCGGATAGACGGAGAAGTACGTATCGATGAAGCGCTCGTGATCGCCCCAGAGCGTGCGCATCATGCCCGGCCATGGCTTGGTGATGCATAGCTTCCCGCCCTCGTTAGTGGCGCACACAGTGCCATCATCCCGCAACACCGCAGTCTCTACACCGAAGAACGGGCGAGAGGCGCTGCCCGGCTTCAAGGTGTGCGCGCCGGGTAGTGGGGTGATCAGTATGCCTCCCGTCTCGGTCTGCCACCAGGTATCAACGACGGGGCATCTTCCCCTGCCCACGTTGTCGTGGTACCACATCCAGGCCTCAGGGTTGATGGGCTCACCAACCGAGCCGAGTATTCGCAGCGACGAGAGGTCGTACTTCCTAGGCCATTCCTCGCCTTGCTGCATCAGCGCGCGAATGGCAGTGGGAGCGGTGTAGAAGATGCTCACCCGGTGCTTCTGAATCTCATGCCAGAATCTGCCAGGATCGGGATAGGTAGGGACACCCTCGAACATCATCGACGTGGCGCCATTCGCCAACGGTCCGTATACGACGTAGCTGTGCCCGGTTACCCATCCGATGTCGGCAGTACACCAGTAAATGTCCTCCTCCCGGAGGTCAAAGATCAGCTTGTGTGACAAAGACACGTGTACCAGGTAGCCGCCTGTCGTGTGAAGTACGCCTTTTGGCCTACCGGTGGAGCCCGAGGTGTAGAGGACGAAGAACGGGTCTTCGGCCCTCATCGGCTCGGGAGGGCAGACATCCGAGGCCACAGCCATCTCCTCGTGGAACCAGCTGTCTCGGCCGTCCTTCATAGGCACGTCCCCAGCTCCCCGCTGCACAACGATGATGTTCCGGACGTTCGGGCACTGGGCAACTGCCTCATCGGCATACGCCTTGGATGGAAGTCTCTTGCCAGCTCTCAGAGCAACATCGGCGCAGATCACCAAAGTGGCGTCGCTGTCGAGAATCCTGCTGCGTAGAGACTCAGCGCTGAAGCCGCCGAATACGACCGAGTGGATGGCCCCGATGCGGGCGCAAGCCACCATCACGACCGGCAGTTCGGGGATCATGGGCAGGTATATGCACACCCTGTCCCCTTTCTTGATCCCCTTGGACTTGAGGACGTTGGCGAACTTGTTCACTTCCTGGTGCAGTTGCGAGTAGGTGATCTCCTTCTGGTCCTCCTCTGGCTCCCCCTGCCAGATGAGCGCGGTCTTGTTCCCGCGGCTAGGTAGGTGCCTATCCAGGCAGTTGTAGGAGACGTTCAGCTCGCCGTCCTCAAACCAGCGATGCCATACCTTCCTGGCAGAAGTGTCCCACTGGTATTCGCGCCCCTTGGTAGGTTCCTTGAACCAGGTGACCAGCTCCTTAGCCTGATCCAGCCAGAAGCCGTCCGGATCCTCAATAGAGCGCTCATAAAGCCTGTCGTACTCGTCCATGGATCTGACGTGCGCCCGCGAGGCAATACTCGCGGGTGGGGGGAAGCGCCTCACACCCGTCATCAACGATGAAATACTGGATGTTTGATTGCCCATGCTCGCCCTTCTCTCCTTACTGAAAGGAGGTTCCGCGGTGCGCAGGTACCAACATTTGATTGCCATTGCCATGGTCCGGCCGCGCTTCTCCGCCGAATGCCTACACAACGCTAACCAGGAGATGAAGCTACGGCCGTATTGCGTCACCTCTCGGAATAGGAACCTCCAGTTCTTCCAAGCGTGCCTACCAGGTCGGAACGTCAAAGCAAATGGCGATAGACGCGGCCTCCACCCACGACACTGCAATTCGTCCGACAACCGCAGCACGAGTCGGTCCTCGCCATCGGACGGCGTTTCGCCAACAGGCCATACGCCCATCGGCACATGCACCTGCCAACCAATATATTAGTACTAACTGGTCCGCATGTCAACTACGTGCCCAAGATCATATACGCGCCGCCCGAGATGCGGCAGATTCCCCCTTAGCCGGCGGCGGAAGACGTTGGCGCCACTGATGGATACGACTGGGATGAGGATAAGTGCCGGGGCCGCAGTCAACAGGCACCAGACGACCACGCTGTTGATGAGCGCCGGCAGCAGGTCGCCTACGGCCAGGGCCTTGGCCGTAGGCCAGCCGCCAAGAAAGCCGGCAGTTATCGGCGTGATCACAACCCAGTCACCTACGTCAACCGGGGCACCGGCGAGATTTCCACCAGTCGTCGACAGCGACACGGCCAGACCCAGACTAGATGACAGGGCGACAAACCCAAGAGCTACGAACAGGCCGGCGAGAGTCGGGCCCCACCGAACCGAGTCGGAGAGCCCATACTCGCCCTTTTCGCCCTGCTTTGGGTGGCGGCTGACTGTCTCGCGGGCCGCCTGCTGTGGAGACTGCCCTTTGGCGGGGCCGCTGGGCGTCGCCGCCATCTCAGCCCTGGTGGTGCTAACCAAGACGTACACGAGCACGCTACCCAGCATTTCGATGATCGAGCTAAGCGCCGCCCAACCGAGCCTACCGGAAAGCCATCCCGCGTAGTGCACAGTATGTTGGTACAATGCTTGACGGCAAGGCTTAAGATAACTATGATATTAGGCAGAAGGACGATTTACCGATGACCATTATTCTAGTGTCGACATGTAGATATCTTGTGGAGCCGCGGTGTCGATCTTGTGAGTTGGGGCCGACCCCTTCCCAATCCCTCATCGCCGACCTCCCGACCTGCCGGCCGACACCGGCTTACAGGATGAATGCCGAGATGATGGTCGCCGCCAGGACCACCCAGAGGATCTCGACGCGCAGCAGCAGGGCGGCAAATGCCGCGCCCGCGAGGAGGAGGCGAGGGAGATCCCATGGAACGCCCATGGCGAAGTTGACGGTGACGGACAGCAGGAGCCCGACGAAGGACACCGACACGCCGCGAATCGCCCGATTGAAGTAGGGGGAGCCGCTCAGTCTGGCGAAGTACGGCCCGACCCCAACCACGATCAGGAAGGAAGGCAAGAATACGCTGATTGTGCCGATTACCGCCCCGAGCGGACCGTGGAGCAGATAGCCCACGAAGGTCGCCGTTATCACGATCGGCCCCGGGGTGACCTGCCCCATAGCGATGCCGTTCAGGAAGGTCGGCCCGTCCAGCCAGTGCCGCACATCCACGACCTCGTGGTACATCAGCGGCACGGAGGTGAACCCGCCGCCGAAGGCGAACAGGTCTATCCTGGCCATGAGCGCCGCAAGGTCGAAGAGCGTCGGCTGCACGACGAAGAGCACGGCGAACGCCAGGGCGACGGCCCCCAAGAGCAACAAGACCGATCGCGTGTGGTCTTGATTCTGCGCCATGCCGGCCACCTTGCGTGCGATAGGCTCTCCTTCGTAGAGGAGCACGCCCACGGGGGCGGCGAGCAGGATCGTGAGGATCGGGTTGATCCCCAAGAGGAACGCTGCCGCCGCGGCGAGGCCGATGCCGGCGTCCTTCCAGCCCTTCAAGGAGGT
>JAJZQK010000268.1 GCA_021847625.1 Chloroflexota bacterium | reverse complement strand
GTTCGCCCCTACAGATAACGTTGGATCCCCGCTTGCGCGGGGATGACAGGGATGCCGGCAGAGGCTTCGTTGGCCCTCCCGGTAGCGAGCACCCGGGCAGCAACAACTACGTCGGACTATTTAGCACCAGAGGGCGACCGGCGGTAGCCCCTAAACAACGCTTGGCAGCGTAACACGACGGCGCCAGGTCATTCTATCGGCCCCTGCATCTGTCTCCGTGGATGCATTCACCTCGTCCTGGCTTTGGTCTCCTAGCTCCTCGCTTTGTGGCGAGCGCCGTTTCTATCCCCGTTGGGTGTCCACAGGTTGGCGCCTATCAACAGATAATAGGTATAGGTTAGTAGGTAGTCGTAGGAGCAGTAGGGGCCTGGATAGTGTGGATAGGGCCGGTAATGCCCGCCACGGCGGGCCTTTCGGTGTACCGGCGGCTGGGGGAAACTGCTGTGGGTATTGTGGGCGCTCGGGGGAAGGGTGCATCGGCTGCTCGAAAGTGTCCACAGCGGGCGACCTTGTGACATAAGTTGTCCACGAAGGGAACTAGTTATCCACAGTTAGTAGTGGGTTATCCACATGGGGCAGTGGATATTTGGTTAACGTCGAGATTCGCTGTACAGCAGTTGAGTGATCTCGGCAACGTCGCTGCGCAGTCTGCTATCCACTTCGATCTCCGAGTGGATGCGGTCGCAGCCGTGGAGGACGGTGCTGTGGTCGCGCCCGCCGAGCTCCCGGCCTATCTCGGCGAGCGAGCAGTCGGTCTCCTTGCGCAGGAGGTACATCGCCACCTGGCGCGGGAGGACGACTTCCTTGTCGCGTTGCTTGCCGCGCAGCACCCGTGGGTCCAGCTTGTAGAAGCGGGTGATCACCTCCACGACGAGTTGGGGTGTGATGAAGCGCCTCTCTACCGGCGTGGTGAGGTCGCTGAGGGCGGCCCGGGCCAGGTCGAGCGTGAGCGGGCGATTGGTCAGGTTCGCGAGGGCGAGGACCCGGTTGAGCGAGCCTTCCAGCTCGCGGATACTGCTCTGGGCGGCCCGGGCGACGTACTCGACGACCTCGGTGGGGAGGGCCTTCAGGCCCAGTTCCTTCGCCTTCTCCCGGAGGATGGCCACGCGGTGCTCGTAGTCGGGAGGCTGGATATCGGCGATCAGGCCCCATTCGAAGCGCGAGCGCAGGCGCTCCTCCAGCGTGGCGATGGACTTGGGAGGACGGTCGCTGCAGATGACGAGCTGCTTGTTGGCCTCGTGCAGGGCGTTGAAGGTGTGGAAGAACTCCTCCTGGGTGCTGTCCTTGCCGGCGATGAACTGGATATCGTCGATGAGGAGGACGTCGGACTGGCGGTAACGCTGGCGGAACTCCTTGCTGCGGTGCTCGCGGATGGAGCTGATGAGGTCGTTCGTGAAGCGCTCCGAGGTGACGTAGGTGACCTCCAGCCCGCGTGAGCGGGTGCTGTGGCCGATGGCGTGCAGGAGGTGGGTCTTGCCCAGGCCCACGGCCCCGTAAATGAACAGGGGATTGTAGGCCAGGCCGGGACGGTCGGCCACGGCCATCGCGGCGGCATGGGCCAGCTGATTGCTCTTGCCGACGATGAATTTGTCGAAGGTATAGCGCGGGTTTAGCACCGTGCCGGCCGCGGCGGCCTGGGAGTCGGCATCCGTTGCCGCCTTCGGCGAGGGTTCCCCGGAGGGCCCCGCTTCTGGCAGATGTGGCTCCAGCTCCAACTGTTGGCTGGGGGAAGAGCTTCGGGGCCGCCGTTGGTGAACGGTCACGCGCACCTCGACCCGCTCGCCGACGATGCGGCTCAGCGTCGCGGCGATGCGCGTCTGCAGGCGCTCCTCAATCCACTCCTTGATGAAGGTGCTGGGCGCGCCGATGACGAAGGCGTCGCCCTCCTTGCGCACAAGGACCGTGCGTTTGAGGTAAGTCTCGTAGACCGGCCGCGAGAGCTCGATTTGGAGCTCGCCAAGGGCCGCCTGCCAGATCTGCTTCGCGTTCAACCTGTGATACCCTCTGTTATGTCGATATTCCGGGCTCGCTTTGTCGCGGTAGGGGCAAGGCCATGATAACAGAACAAGTCAAGCATCTCAACGGCCCGGCAGCCGGTCCATCTGCTGTTTGCGAGGCCGACGGATAGCCGCTATACTGTGCGCATGCAAGCACGGTTCAAACTCTGGGTTGAAAAAGACGGGGAGCTGGTCCTCTCGGCCTGGCGCACCCAGCTGCTGGAGACGATAGACGAGGCGGGCTCGATAAGCGAAGCCGCCCACAGGCTGGGCGTGCACTACCGCATCGCCTGGGCCAGGGTCCACCAGATGGAGCAACGGCTGGGCGTGCGCCTCGTGGAGGGTCGCAGCGGCGGCGCCGGGGGCGGCGGCGCCCGCCTCACTGCGGCCGGCCGCGAGCAGGTGAGGAAGTTCCACCAGTTGAGCCGGGACCTGCAGGAGCAAATAGACAGCAGATTGGCGGAGCTCTACGGCGAAGAGCGCTAGACTGCCGGAAGACGTTATGATAGAATCATCCTAACGCCTTCCGGCAGGTTGCCGTCCAGGCGAATACTACTCTCTCGGGAGGGAAGACAAGCTTTGAGACTCCACCGCCATAGCCATGGGCTGCTTCTGCTGTTGCTCATCATCATTTCGCTGGTGATGTCGGCTTGCAACACCGGCGCGGCCCCGCCCACTACGACCACCGCTCCCCAACCCACGGCGGCCGCTGCCGCCCAGCCGACCACGGCCCCCGCCACGCCGACTACCGCCCCTGCTGCGCCGACGGCGACGGCCGTGCCGGCAACGCCGACCACGCCGCCCAAGCCGGCGCGGACCGAGGTCATCCTCGCCACTACGACCAGCACCCGTGACACCGGCCTTCTGGACGTGCTGATCCCCGACTTCGAGAAGAAGACCGGTTACACCGTGAAGCCTATCGCCGTCGGCACGGGCGCGGCCCTGGCCATGGGCCAGCGGGGTGAAGCAGACGTGCTGCTGGTCCATGCCCCGGCCTCGGAGAAAGAGCTGATGGCCGCTGGCCATGGCGCGAGCCGCAGTCTGGTCATGCACAACGACTTCGTCTTCGTTGGCCCCAAGGACGACCCGGCCGGCATAAAGGGCACGGCCAAGGCCGTCGACGCCCTGAAGATGATCGCGGAGAAGCAGTCCCTGTTCATCTCCCGCGGCGACGACTCCGGCACGGACAAGATGGAAAAGAGCCTCTGGAAGACCGCGGGCGTCGAGCCGGGGGGCTCCTGGTACCAGGAGAGCGGCCAGGGCATGGGGGCGACGCTGCGCATCGCTTCCGAGAAGGCCGGCTACACGCTGACCGACCGCGGCACCTACCTGTCGCTGAAGAAGACGCTGGGTCTGGACGTCATGGTCGAGGGCGACCCGGTGCTCCTTAACGTCTACAGCGTGATCCCGGTGAACAAGGCCAAGCATCCCGACATCAACGCGGAAGGTGGCCAAGCCTTCGCGGACTACATGGTCGCGCCGGAAACGCAGGAGATCATCAAGAACTATGGCGTCGACAAGTTTGGCGAGCCCCTCTTCAAGGCCGATGCCGACAAGAAGTATGAAGACCTGGGCTTGACGAGCTAGTCAGCCCATAAGCGCTGCCGGGTGCCCAGAGAAGGCACCCGGCAGGCATTTCCTGAAAACGGGGAAAGAGGAATACCAACCGACCGTAGGTGCGCAAGGGTTCCCTCTCCCTTCCAGGGAGAGGGTTAAGGCGAGGGTCGTACCCTGGGCGAGCGGCCGCTCGCCCCTACAAATAGCGGACGGGCGGCCACGGAGTGCCGCCCCTACGTGTTATCAGACGGACGACTTGTGTTAAAGCAATTCTCGGCGAAAGGGGGTCGGCGCTCAGCGTGGATCTGATCTGGAACGGAATAGTCGGCTCCCTTTCCCTCCTCTTTCACCTCGAGCCGCGCGTCGTCGAGATTATCCTGCGGTCGCTGGAGTTCTCCGGCACCGCCACGCTGCTGAGCCTGTTGATCGGCGTGCCGTTCGGCACCTACCTGGCCATGGGGCGATTCCCCGGCCGGCGGTTCATCATCAGCCTGGTCAACACGGGCATGGGCATGCCTCCCGTCGTCGTGGGCCTCCTCGTCAGCATCATGCTCTGGCGGAGCGGCCCCTTCGGGAGGTTGGGGCTGATCTACACGCCGACGGCCGTCATCATCGCCCAGGTGGTGATCGCCACGCCGCTGGTGACGGGCATCAGCCTGGCGGCGATGGGGCAGCTCGACCCGAAGCTCAAGCTGCAGCTGCTGGGGCTCGGCGCTTCTCGCTTGCAGCTGCTCTGGATGCTGATGCGCGAGGCGAGGCTGCCCCTGCTGGCGGCGGTCATGGCCGGCTTCGGCGGCATCATCTCCGAGGTCGGCGCGGTGTCGATGGTCGGCGGCAGCATCAAGGGGCAAACCGAAGTGATGACGACAGCCATCGTGTTGGAGGTGGCCAAGGGCAACTTCGACATCGCCCTCGCCCTGGGCATCATCCTCCTCCTTCTCGCCTATGCCGTCAACCTGGTCCTCACCATCGCCCAGCAGCAGGGGAGGCCGAATTGAACAAGGCCGTGTTGGAACTGCGGGACGTGCGCGTGGCCCACGACGGCAGGGACACCCTCGCCGTCCCTCACCTGGAGGTGATGCTGGGGGAGACGCTAGGCGTCATCGGCCCCAACGGTGCCGGCAAGAGCACCTTGCTGCGGGTGCTGGCACTATTGCAGCGCCCGGACGAGGGCGAGCTCTACATGGGCGGGCGGCGGGTCAACCTCGGCGGCGACCTCCTCCCCTACCGCCGGCGGCTGGCCATCGTCTTCCAGGAGGCGCTGCTCCTCAACGCCTCGGTCTACGACAACGCCGCCATGGGCCTGCGGTTCCGGGGGACGCCGAAGCAGGAGGCGGCGAAGAAGGTCGACTTCTGGCTGGAGCGGCTGGGCATCGCCCACCTGCGGGCGCGCGCCGCGCGCACCCTCTCCGGGGGCGAGGCGCAGCGGGTGAGCCTGGCGCGGGCGCTGTCGCTGGAGCCGGAGGTGCTGTTGCTGGACGAGCCCTTCTCGGCCCTCGACGCCCCCACCCGCATCGACCTCATCGACGACCTCGAGCGCATCCTGGCGGAGACGCCGATGACGACCGTCTTCGTCACCCACGACCGCGGCGAGGCCCTGGCCCTCTGCGACCGCCTGGCGGTGATGATCGACGGCCGCATCGAGCAGATCGACGGCCCCAACGAGGTATTCAGCAGTCCCGCGAGCGAGGACGTGGCCGCTTTCGTCGGCGTCGACAACATCATTCCCGGCTGCCTGGAGGCGCAGAGCGGCGGCCTGGCCCACATCCGCATCGGCGAGGCCCTCATGATTCAGGCCGTTTCCGACTGGCAGGCCGGGCAGCGCGTGCTCGTGCTGCTGCGGCCGGAGGACGTCACGCTCACGCTGTGGGACGGGGAGGTGCGCCCCAGCAGCGCCCGCAACGCCTTGCGCGGAGTGATTAGCCGCCTCATGCCGCTCGGGCCGCTTGCCCGCGTCGTCGTCGACTGTGGCTTCCCGCTCGTGGTCCTCATCACGCACCAATCGCTCCTCGACATGGGTCTCGCGCCGGGCGTGGAGATCCTCGCCTCCTTCAAAGCCACCGCCATCCACCTGATCCGCAAGGACTGACCCATCCCCCAGACCGCGGGTCGAGAGGATGAATGACCTCTTCCCCGAGCGACAGCATACGAGGGTACTGGATGTGTTATTGCTCAGGGATAATGTCCGCTAACTGCTCAGCGATAATGTCCGAGTC
>JAJZQK010000267.1 GCA_021847625.1 Chloroflexota bacterium | reverse complement strand
CGCCTTTCGCGCCGCGCGCGGGGGGGTGCTGGCGCTGGCGTCGATGAAGCACGTGGGGCTCAACGTGGCCGCCGATCCTTTCTTCTCGGCGTCCTACACGGGGGTCAAGGGGGGGCTGGTCGTGATCACGGCCGACGACCCCGGCGCCCACAGCTCGCAGAACGAGCAGGACAACCGCCATTACGCCCGCGCGGCGAAGGTACCTCTCCTCGAGCCCGCCGACAGCCAGGAGGCCTTTGACTTCACCCGCCTGGCCTTCGAGATCAGCGAGCAGTTCGGCACGCCGGTGCTCGTGCGCACCACCACGCGCGTGGCCCATTCGCGCTCGGTCGTCGAGATCGTCGGCGAGCGGCCGGCGCCGCGGGCGGCCAAGTTCGACCACAACCCCCAGCAGTGGGTGATGATCCCCGCCCACGCCCGCCTGCGCCACCCGCTGGTGGAGGCGCGGCAGCGGCAGATCGCCACCTACGCCGAGGAATCGCCGCTGAATCGCATCGAGCGCGGCGACGACGAGCTGGGCATCGTCACCAGCGGCGTGGCCTACGAGTACGCGCGCGAGGTCTTCCCGAATGCCAGCATCCTCAAGCTGGGGCTCAGCTATCCCCTCCCGGAGGGGCTGGTGCGCTCCTTCGCCGCCAGCGTGAAGCAGCTGCTGGTGGTCGAAGAGCTCGACCCCTTCCTCGAAGAGCAACTGCGCGCCCTGGGGCTGCCCGCGGAGGGCAAGAGCATCTTCCCGATACTGGGGGAGTTCAGCCTGGACGTGGTGCGGGAATCGGCTCGCAAGGTCGGATTGCTGGACGACGGCGCGGGTGACCTGCCCGTGGTTCCATCTGTGCCCCTGCCCCCGCGCCCGCCGGTCCTCTGCCCGGGCTGCACGCACCGGCCCGCTTTCTATGCCCTGAGCCTGCTCGGCAGGCGCCAGGCCAAGAAGGATGGCACGTCCGGCCAGCCGAAGATGGTCATTGCCGGCGATATCGGCTGCTACACGCTGGGCGTGCTACCGCCGTTGCAGGCGCTGGATACCTGCGTTTCAATGGGCTCTGGCATCGGTATGGCGGTCGGCCTCGAGAAGGCGGGGGTGGAGGAGAAGGTCGTGGCCGTCATCGGCGACTCGACCTTCCTGCACTCGGGCATGACCGCCCTCCTCGACGCCGTCTACAACGGGTCGTCGATCACCGTGCTGGTCCTCGACAACGGCATCACGGCGATGACCGGCCACCAGGATCACCCCGGCACCGGCGTCTCGGCCAAGGGCGTGCCGACGCGGGCCGTCGACATCGCCGAGGTGGTGCGGGCGCTAGGCGTGGACGACGTGCAGGTGGTCAACGCCTACGACCTGCCGGCCCTGCGCAAGTCCCTGCAGGGGGCGATCGAGCGGCCCCTGCCGTCGGTCGTCATCGCGCGGGGCCTCTGCGCGCTGCGCAATCGCGAGAAGGGCGAGCCGCTGCGCGTGCAGCAGGGCAAGTGCAATACCTGCGGCCTGTGCTTGCGGGTCGGCTGTCCGGCCATCTCCCAGCGCGACGGCCGCATCGAGATCGACCCCGGCCTGTGCGTCGGTTCTGTCTGCGGGCTGTGCGCGCAGGTCTGCTCGCACGACGCCATCGCGGTGCAGGGGGTGTGAGGTGGTGGCAATGCAGCTAGATTTCCTACTGGCCGGCGTGGGCGGGCAAGGCATCGTCCTGGCCGGGGACTTGTTGGCCGAGGCGGCGCTCAGCATCGGCCTTGACGTGAAGAAATCCGATGTCTTTGGCATGGCCCAGCGCGGCGGCAGCGTGACGAGCGCCATCCGCATCGCCCAGAAGGTGTATTCGCCGCTGCCCAGCGTGGGCCAAGCCGACTATCTGTTGGCCACGGAGGAGTTGGAGGCGGCGCGCAACGCGGTCCAGCTGCGCCCGGGCGGCCTCGCCATCGTCAACGAGCAGCGGTTGCTACCGCTGGCCGTGAGCAGCGGCAAGGCGGCCTATCCCAGCACGGAAGAGGTGCGCTCGGCCGTCGCGGCGCGGGCCGAACGCCTCTACTGGGTCCCGGGCGAGGAGATGGCGCTCGCGCTCGGCAACCGGCGGGTGGTAAACGTAATCATGATTGGCTTCCTATCGCACTTCCTACCTCTGCCCGCGGAGGCCTGGGAAACGGCAATAACGCGCCGGGTGCCCAAACGCTTTCTGGACCTAAACCGGGAAGCGTTCGCCCGGGGGCGGGGGGCGGCGGCAGAGGCCGCGCGCGCTCCGGCCGGCGCCTGATCGATCCAACTGCTATACTACTAACTGTCTGAGTAGGGAGGGGCTATGTACTGGGATAAGACCCATGAGACGATGCCGCGAGCGGAGCTGCAGACCCTGCAGCTGCGGCGTCTGCAGGCCAAGGTGCGCGATGTATACGAGAAGGTCCCGTTCTACCGGGAGGCTCTGCAGACACGAGGCCTGACTCCGGATAGCATCAAGTCGCTCAACGACCTTGCCAAGCTGCCGTTCACGACCAAGCAGGACTTCCGCGACAACTATCCCTTCGGCCTGGTGGCCGTCCCCCTGGAGAACATCGTGCGTCTGCACGCCTCCAGCGGCACCACGGGCAAGCCGACGGTAGTGGCCTACACTAGGGGTGACATCGGGCTCTGGGCGGACATGATGGCCCGCACGCTGACGATGGCCGGGGCGACTAGCCGCGACGTGGTGCATAACGCCTACGGCTATGGCCTCTTCACGGGCGGGCTGGGCATCCACTACGGCGCCGAGCGCATCGGGGCCGCCGTCATCCCCATGTCCGGCGGCAACAGCAAGCGCCAGATCATGTTGATGCAGGACCTCGGCAGCTCTGTTCTCTGCTGCACGCCCTCCTACGCCCTGCTCCTGGCCGAGGTCGCCAACGAGATGGGCGTCGACCTCCGCAACTCCGACCTACGGGTGGGCATCTTCGGGGCCGAGCCCTGGTCCTACCGCATGCGCCAGGAGATCGAGGACAAGCTGGGCATCCTCGGCCTGGACATCTACGGCCTCAGCGAGATTATGGGCCCGGGTGTGGCGCAGGAATGCCCGGAGAAGAATGGCCTGCACATCTTCGAGGACCACTTCCTCGCCGAGGTGGTGGACCCGCAGACTGGCGAGCCGCTTCCCTACGGCCAGAAGGGCGAGCTCGTCTTCACCACGCTGACCAAGGAAGGCCTGCCCGTGATCCGCTACCGCACGCGCGACATCACCAGCCTCAACCCGGAGCCCTGCGCCTGCGGGCGCACGCTGGTGCGCATGGAGAAGGTCACCGGCCGCACGGACGACATGCTGATCGTGCGTGGCGTGAACGTCTTTCCCTCGCAGATCGAGGGCGTGCTGCTAGAGGTCGAGGGGGTCGAGCCGCACTACCAGATCATCGTCGATCGTCAACACACGCTCGACGACCTCGAGATCTGGGTGGAGGTCTCGGAGGCCGTCTTCACCGACGAGATCCGCCGGCTGGAGGACCTCGAGCACAAGGTGCGCCGCGAGGTCGAGAGCGTCCTCGGCATCGTAGCGCGGGTCAAGCTGGTCGAGCCCCACACCATCCAGCGCAGCGAGGGCAAGGCCAAGCGCGTAATCGATCGCAGAGAGTTATAGGAGTTTGCGATGACGGCAACAACCATTCTGAAACAGGTTTCGGTCTTCGTGGAGAACCGGCCGGGCCGCCTGCAGGCGATGTTGAAGGCGCTGTACGACCGACAGATCAACATCCGCGCCCTCTCCGTGGCCGACACGAGCGACTTCGGCATCGTGCGCATGATTCTCTCGGACACCGAGGGTGGCCTGAAGGCGCTGCGCGAAGCGGGGCTGACGGCCTCCACGACCGACGTGCTGCGCGTGGAGATCTCGGACGATCCCGGTGCGCTCCTGAACATGGCGATCGACCCCCTGGCCGAGGCCGCGCTGAACGTGGAGTATGTCTATGCCTTCGTGGACCGTCCGAACGAGCAGGCGGCGGCCGTGATCAAGGTTAACGACACCGAGCGCGCCCGCCGCGTCCTCGAGGCCTGACGGGTCGGGCGGGGCAGGTCGCCTAGGGCGGGCTGGGAACGGGGGAGCCCGCTAGATAGTCCGGCCTTCCTCTGAAAATGGCCGCTTCTTGATGGTACGTAGGGGCGGACGGCCTCTGTCCGCCCCGGGCCGGCACGGAGTCCGGTCCCTACGATAGTAGGTACGCCGTCGCGGAGGCCGTTTTCATCAGGCGTTGGTGGCCGTAGGCTATGAAGAATTCCCGCGCAAGCGGGAATCCAGCCGGTGCATGGCCGTACCGGGGACTGGATCCCCGCTTGCGCGGGGATGACCAAGTCTGTCTTTCTTGACGGCGTGGACGTGTCACTGGATCCCCGCTTGCGCGGGGATGACGCCCACGATGAGGACTGCTGCCACTTGTGATACACTGGATCCCCGCTTGCGCGGGGATGACAGGAGCGCCGGCAGAGGCTCCGTTGGCCCTTCCGCTGGCGAGCACCCGGGCAGCAACGGCTACGTCGGTCTATTCAGCCAGAGCGTGCTATGGACCGCACGTTGCCAATGGTTCATAGAAGGCTTTAGGTGGCCGTGGCCCCGCCTATGGCGGCCCCAATCAGCAGCGGGATGCTGCTGATGGCCATCCCCACCACTATCCCCCCGGCGGTGACTAGCCCGAAGAACGGCACCAGCAGGAATATAGAGACGACGAAAACGGCGGCGGCGACGATCAGGGCCGGCAGCAGAGCCGCCAGCAGGGCCCCGCCGACGCTCCCCGCCACCCGCCCGCCCACGAACCCGGCGACGAACGGACCGATCGCCGGTAGCCAGAAGAGCAGTATCCCTAGGACGATCATCCACAGCGCCCCCGCCAGAACGGAACCGTGTTCTCTCCCTGCTGCCATAACCTCCCCCTTTTACCCAAGTATCCGAATTGATCGGCGCAGCAACCGCCGTCACCCACCGCTCGCGCTACCCGTGCGGTCGGAGGCCGATTCACCGCTGAGCACGCGGAGGGTATTCAGGTTCCTTCCGGGGCCTCCGCGGTCTCCGCGGTAAGAGCGGCCCACCGCGTAGGTAGCACTACCCATGGTTCTGTGCAGATTGCGTGCCTGATCGGCGAAGCCGGACGTGCCCGGACCGCCCGGTGGCCGAGGGCGGTCGAGGTCCGGGCTCAGGCGTAGGTCTATGCGCCAGGTTGCACGTTGGCCGGGGGCATAGTATCGTCCAATAGGGCTCGGCCTTGGCTCCACTGCAGATGCCCTTTCCGAGCACTCGTTATGGTAAGGGTGGGCGTGTCCATCGTGTAGGCCCTTGACACGTCGTTTGCAGTGGGTTATACTCCGGGCCGCTAGTAATAATACCAATTGCGAATACCAGCGTCCTATTTGTCGGTGCCTAAGACGTAGCGGCCGGTGTCTCCCTCGGGCCCGCGGCCCCAGGGACCTTGTCTGCCGGCCGTGGCGGCCAGACCTCGGTCCCGGGGCGCAGCCCAGGGAGACGGGCCGCCACTACGAAATAGCACGGACGAGAATAGGACCGAACTCAACACAATTGGTGTAATAGCCGAGTTCTCGTCAAGAGAAGCGGGGGATCGCAGACATAGGGGTGAATTCTCTCCTTTCTGGGAGGATAGGGTAAGTTCTTTCGGCCCGAACCCGACAACTAACCTCGTAGGCATTCGAGAGAGGTATGGCCACAGGGGCATAGCCTCTGTGGCCATACTGCATTACGGGCCAGGCGTAGGGCAGCCTGGGAAGAGGGGAGTGAGAAAATCTTCGCTATAGGCCCAACAAGGTGGATTTGGCAAGTAGTCATCGGGCACAA
>JAJZQK010000266.1 GCA_021847625.1 Chloroflexota bacterium | reverse complement strand
TCTCGAGGTCTCCAGCAAGGGCAGCGCGTATGACGCAGTTAGTCTCACGTTCATTTACACCACCAAGTGGATCAGCGCGGGATGGATTACCAATCTGGAGGAGTACCTCAAAGACCCGAGCAAGACGCCCTAGTATTGGGACCCCAGCGACTTCGCCTCCGGCGCCATGTCTCCGCTGCTTGACCAGAAAGGGGACCGCTATGCCTTCCCTTGGGAGTGCGGAGGGATGGTCGCCTGCGGCCGCTCGCGGCGATCTCATGGAGAAAGCGGGCCTGAAGATGCCCGAGACGTTCCCTGACGAGATGATGAAAGTGATGGACGCCGTCGAGGGCAAGGAGGGGGTCAAGGCCTTCGTGAACGATAACCTCCATCACTGGCACCTCATCCCTTACCTGATGGGCCTCGGCGGTGGTGTCTTCAAAGACCCGCCCAACAACCTCACGCCTACTTTAGACACCCCGGAGGCGATTAAGGCCGCGGACTTCTACTCCAACCTCCTGCGGAACTACTCGCCGGACGGCGTCCTTTCCTACACGGAAGACCAAGCCTTGACGGCGATGCTGCAGGGGCGAGCCAACTACAGAACGCACGCCCTCTCGCAGTTGACCCCGCTGGGCGACCCGGCGAAGAGCAAGGTGATCAATACGCTCAAGTGGGCCATGATGCCCGCCGGCCCGAAGGGCGCCTTCCCGGGCTCCAACTCGCACGGCTGGGGCATCCCGATCAACAGCAAGCAGAAAGAGGCAGGTTGGGAGTTCATCAAGTGGGCGGCCTCCAAAGAGACGATAAGTCGCCTCGTCTTCGAAAAGGGCCACGCCGCTCCTTGCCGTATCTCGGTCATCAGCAGTCCGCAGTTCAAGAAGATGATGACCGTCAATGGCCAAGACCTAGCGGACCTCTACTTGAAGGTGCTGGAGGTTAGCGGCAAGACCGGCTACATGAAGTACCGCACCGTCCCTGTCTTCCCCCAGGTGGGTGCCGCCATCAACACAGCGATCTCCGCCATTGCCAGCGGGCAGATGTCGGCCGAGGCGGCGATGAAACAAGCCCAGCAACAAGCGATTTCCGACCTCAAGAAGGCCGGGGTCAAGATGGACGTGTAGCAGACTCGGCCGGTTGGAGGTTCGCAGGCTAGTCGGCGCCACGGGCGCACGGCGAGGCGCTAGCCTGACTATACCCGGAAGGGGTGGTTCATGGAAACGGCGACGGACAGCAGGGCTATAGGCATCGGCATCCTCGGCTACGGCTCCATGGGTCGAGCCCATGCTTCGGCGTGCCTGCGGCTGCCCCAGGTCTTCTGGCCACCTGCGGCCCGCCCTGAGCTGGTTGCGGTCTGTGGCCGCTCCGCCGATAGAGTCGAGGACTTCGCACGGCGCTTCGGCTTTGGCCACTGGCACAGGGACTGGCGAGAGTTGGTGGCCGACCCCAATGTGCAGGTCTTCGACGATGCTGGCCCCAACGATCTGCACGAGGAACCATGCGTCGCGGCTGCGCAGGCCGGCAAGCACGTCCTCTGCGAGAAACCGCTGGCGCGCAATGCAGGTGAAGCCTGGCGTATGCTGCAGGCGGTTGAAGCGGCCGGCGTGCGGCACATGTGCGGCTTCGTCTATCGCTTCGTCCCCGCCGTGCGGGTCGCCCGCCAACTGATCGAGGCCGGGGCGCTGGGGCGCATCTACCACTACCGTGCCCGCTACCTCCAGGCGGGGGCCGCCGACCCCGCCACCCCTCTGCGCTGGCGGCACCAAGCGGAGGCTGCGGGCAGCGGTGCGCTGGGCGACGTCGGCTCGCACATCATCGACCTGGCTCGCTTCCTCGTCGGCGAGCCTGAGAGCGTGCAGGGCGCGCTGGCCACGCTCATTCCGGAACGCAACCTCGAGCAGAAACCAGGCGAACGTGGCCCGGTGACCAGCGACGACGCCTTCGCCGCCGCGGTCACGTTCTGCAATGGGGCGATCGGCACGCTGGAGGCCTCCAGGGTCTGCTGGGGACGCTGGAACCATCTGGAGTTCGAGGTGAATGGCGAGAAGGGCTCCCTGGCCTTCAACCTCGAGCGGATGAACGAGCTGGAGCTGTATCTGGAAGAGGATAGGCGCCAAGGAGTGGCCGGGACCCGTACGGTCAACTGCAACGAGCCCGAGCACCCGTTCGCCGCTCAATGGTGGCCTCGGCACCCCCTCGGCTGGGATGCCTTGTTCGTACACCAACTTCAGCACTTCCTCGCGGCAGTGGCGGGACGAGGTGAGGTCGCCCCGCTGGGGGCAACCTTCGACGACAGCTACCGCTGCGCCGTGGTCTGCGACGCTATTGCCAGCTCTGCCGCGACCGGCAGAAGGACCGTGGTTGAGTACAAGCACACGAAGGTTTAGCGGCGATGCGAATCGGCATCTTCACCGCACTGTTCAGGGACCGACCTTTGCCGGAGGTTCTCCGCTACGTGGCCGACCTCGGCTATGAAATGGTCGAGCTGCCAGCTTTCACCGGCAGCCTGCACGTTGATTTGGACGCCGTGATCGAGGACAAGGGCGTCGCGCTCAAGAAGCTGGTCAAGTCCTTCGGGCTCGAGATTTCGGCCCTCACCAACGCCCGTGAGACCCAGTTGCTGCTGGGACCGCACGACTGGACGACCGATCAGTGGGTCCCCGGGGCCGACGCAGAGGGCAAGATCCGCTTCGCCACCGAGCGTCTGACCAAGGCCGTACGCGCGGCGGCTCTGCTGGAAGTGCCGGTTATCACCGGTTTCACCGGCTCCAACGTCTGGGACAAGTGGTATATCTTCCCGCCGGCGAACGAGCAAGCCTACGAGAAGGGTTGGGAGATCTTCGCGCAGCGCCTGGGCCCGATCCTCGACGTCTTTCGGGAGTACGGCGTGCGCTTTGCCTTCGAAGTGCATCCCACGGAGATTGCCTACAATATCGAGACGGCCGAGCGGGCGATAGAGGTTCTCGAGGGCCGGGAGGAGTTTGGCTTCAACTTCGACCCCAGTCATCTGGTGTGGCAGCTGATCGATCCGGTTATCTTCATCAAGAGATTCGGCAAGAGGATCTACCACGCCCACGCCAAGGATGCCGAGCTACAAGAGGACGAGGTGCATCGCTCAGGCGTGCTGGCCAGCGGCTCCTGGATGCGCAAGGACCGCGGCTGGCGCTTCCGCGTGCCGGGGTGGGGAGATGTGAGGTGGCCTAGGATTATGTCGGCCCTCGCCGCCGAGGACTACGACTACGTGCTCTCCTACGAGCACGAGGACCCGATCATGTCGCCGGAAGATGGCTGCGAGAAGGCCATCCAATTCCTCAGGCCGCTCATCATCAAGAAGCGATTGGCGCAGCCCTGGTGGTAGAACCAGCAAAGCGTCAGCAGGCAGATACCAGAGCAACCGCCACTCGGATGTTCGCCGGTAGGGAAGCGGATGGAAAGAACCAGGCTCGCCGTTGTAGGGCTGGGACTCTGGGGGAGCAAGTGGCTGCCGAACGTGCTGGCCTCGGCTGACTTCGAGCTGGTGGCTGCAGTGGACCAGAGCGATGTCGCCCTCGGGGCAGCGGCTAAGCAATTCGAGATCGCTAGGGACAGGTGCTTCCATGGGCTGGACGAGGCCTGTTCGGCAGTCAGACCTGAAGCGGTCCTCATCGCCGTGCCGCCAGGGCACCACTGCAGGGTGGCTGCGGAGGCCATGGACTACGGGCTTCACGTCCTCTGCGAGAAGCCACTCGCTGCCACCATGACCGAGGCGTCGCAGCTGCTCCAACAGGCTCGGGGCGTCGATACTGTGTTCATGGTCAACCAGAACTACCGCCACTGGGGCGCCAACCCGGCGGTCAGGGAGAAGGTAGCAGACGGGGCTATCGGCACCGTCGAGTACGCCATTTGGGAGTTCGAGCGGCCGATGCGTTTCGGCGGCTGGCGGGCCGAGCAACTAGAGGAGGTGCTCCTAGAGGATCTCTCGATCCATCACTTTGACTTGATGCGCTATCTGATGGGACGGGACTGCGTGGAGGTATACGCCGTGAGCTTCCGCCCCAGCTGGAGCTGGTTTGCAGGCAGACCGTGTTGCTCGGCGGTGCTGAGGTTCGAGGGCGGCCTGCTGGTCAACTACTTTGGCAGCTGGGTGGCGCCGGGCACCAGTACATCGTTGAACGGCCGCATCAGGTTATGCGGCGAGCTGGGGGCGATCGAGTTTGACAACGCCGACGAAGGCCGGGCTATCTTGCTGAAAGCCGATGGTAGCCCTGCTGTTGAGATAGTAGGCACGGGCGATGCTTTGCCGGCGCTCGGCGCCACGCTGAGGGCCTTCGCTCGTGCCGTACGCACCGGCGAGAAGCCAGCAACCGGCATCAGCGACAACATCAGAAGCCTGGCTATGGTTCACGCCGCCATACAGTCGGGCAGGCTCCGCCAGCCGGTTGCGCTAGAATCCCTAGTTGGTCGGTAGTGCCCGGCCCGCGCACGCCTTGACGGTGCGGAGGGGCGAGCGGGTCGCCGTGAGCTGGAAATGCCAATAGGAGGAAGAGCGAATGCCACGTTACGCGTACTACCCAACCGTGCAATTGGCGGAGCCGATTGCGACGTCCGTTACTCGCCTGGCGAAATGCGGCTACCAGGGGGTGGAGTTGCCCGGCGAGCCAGACCGGCTGGACCCAGCCGAGGTCAGACGATTGCTCGACCAGTATGGAATGCAGGCGTCCTCCGTCTGCGGTCGTTTCGTCTCAGGGCGCTTTCTCGTTCATCCGGACCCGGCGGTGCGTCGCCACGGGCTCGAGTACATAAACAGCATGAGCACGCTCGCCGCCGCGGTCGGCGCGCCCATTGTGGTGGTGGCGCCAGCGGAAGACCCCGCCCGGGCGGCGGGGAGCCTGCGACCTGAGGAATGGGAATGGGCCGTGCAGGGCATCCGAGAATCGGCCAAGTTCGCGGCCGAGTTGGGTCTGAAGTTGGTGATCGAGGCCAAGAATCGTTTCGAGTCGTACCTGGTCAACCGCCTCGATCAGGCCGTCACCATGCGCGACGAAGTGGGATTGCCCAATGTGGGGGTGATGGGCGACATCTTCCATATGAATATCGAGGAAACCTCAATAACCGAAGCCATTCTGCAGACGGGCAATCGCTTGTGGCACGTCCACCTCTGCGAGAACAACCGAGCCGCACCGGGCTACGGTCATATCGATTTCCGGGCTGTGCTGCGGGCGCTGAAGGAGATCGGCTACGAGGGCTACCTGACCATGGAGCTGCTGGCGACCCACTACCCCAAGATTCCCGAGGTCGGCCGCGAGTTCTACGATCTCTATCCGCAGGCTGCCATTCGGCACATCAGCTCGCTTTGGGCCGAACTCGAACCCGCCTAGGCGGCAGAGGCTGATCGCCCTTCGTCGCGGGCGCTGGTTCGTTGCCTGGGTTCGCCCTGCCTGCCTAAGGCTGCAAAACGATCTTGCTCAACGAAACAGCCCGGCTGGCTTTGAGCGCGAAGGCGTGTGGCAGATCGTCTAGTGGCATCGTTCGTGAGATCAGGCGCTCTGGCTTCACTCTGCCCTCAGCCATCAGGGCGATCAGGTCGGGCCACACGCCGGGGTTGCCGCGAGAACCGAAGATATCTAGCTCCTTGGCGGTGATTGGCCGGGTGGGCGTGGCGAAGGGCAAGCTCGAGGCCCCGAAGATGCCTATGCGCCCACCCCGTCCGGCCAGGTCGAGTGCCAGCGCGAATGCCCCACCCGTGGTCACGGTAGCGATCGTGACGTCCGGATCGCAGCCCTCGCCCAGCCCTGCCGACGTAGCGGTGACCTCACCGCCGCGTT
>JAJZQK010000265.1 GCA_021847625.1 Chloroflexota bacterium | reverse complement strand
CCACCCTCTCCGGCGAGGTAGAGGAAGAACTGCCCGGCTGGAAGGTGCTCGTCGGCCCGCGCGAGGCCGTCGACATCAGCACCTACCTGCGGCGGACCTGGCAGGGAGTCATCGGCAAGGCCTAAGTAGGCAGACTGCGACGTTGCGGGGGCGCGCGATCAGGGCCATCGGGCAAGCGTGCGCCCTCGCGGCGGATTTGCTTCCGGCGGTCGTTTTCAAAGAAATAGCCCTGGCCCGGCGGCGGCCGCCATGGCCGCGATAGGCCCTAGAGTAGGAACAACCTTGACGTTTAGCGTTGCCGTAGCGGGTAAAGGCGGCACGGGCAAGACCACGCTTGCCGCCCTTCTCATCAGATACATACGCGAGACCACGGGCAAACCGATACTCGCGATCGACGCCGACCCTAGCTCTAATCTCAACCAGGCCCTCGGCATGCCGCTGGAGAATACGGTGGGCGATGTCCGGGAAGAGATGGCGGTGCGGGTCAGCCGCGGGGCCATGGAGCCCGGGGTGTCCAAGCAAGACTACCTCGAGTATCAGATCGAACAGGCGCTGGTGGAGGGCGAGGGCATCGACCTGCTGGCCATGGGCCGGCCCGAGGGCCCCGGCTGCTACTGCGCGGCCAACAACATGCTGCGCTTATGCGTCGATCGGATTGCCTCGTCGTACGACTATCTGTTCATCGACAATGAGGCTGGTCTGGAGCATCTCAGCCGGCGCACGACCCAGGACGTGGACAGCCTGGTCGTCGTCTCTGACCCGACGATGCGCGGGTTGACGGCGGCGGCGCGGGTCCTGGGGCTGGTTGACGAGCTGAAGACCAAGGTGGGCCGAAGGTTTCTAGTCGTCAATCGGGTCAATGGCAACCTGCCGCCTCAGCTATCGGCGGCCATCGCCGATCTGAAGGTCGAGCTCGTCGCCACCGTACCCGTCGATCCAGGTGTCGCCGACCTAGACGCAATGGGCGAGCCCCTGGTGGGAATTCCAGCCGATTCGCCTATCTATGGCGCGGTGAAGGAGATCGGGCGGCGCCTGCTGGATCGCTAGTACCTCAAACAACAGAGGAGGCTACCAGATGTGCGCTTTGCTGCTTCAGAACCTGCCCAAGTATCGCAGCGTCATTCGCCTAGAGGATGGGGCGCGGGTGCTCCTGCGGCCGCTTTTGCCGGAGGACGGCGCCAAGCTCATCGTCCTCTTCGAGGAGGCCTCGGACGAGGACGTGATGTACCTCAAGGATGACGTCCGCGACGGCGAGCTCGTGCAATCGTGGGTGGCCAATCTCGACTATCGCAGGGTTTTCCCGCTGGTGGCCTGCGTCGAAGGGCGCCTGGTGGGGGACGTGAGCCTGCATTTCCACACCGGCCCCACACGGCACATCGGCCGAGTGCGTATCTTCCTGGCGCGTGATTATCGCCACCGGGGACTCGGCACGAAGATGCTGCGGGAGGTGGTCGAAATCGCGAAGCGCTTCGGCCTGCAGCAGCTGCTGGCAGAGGTAGTGGTGGAGCAGACCCAGGTGGTGAAGGCTTTCCAGAAGCTGGGGTTCGAGCTGGAATCCCACTACCGGGACTACTTCATGACTGCCGATGGCATCACCCATGACATGGCGATCCTGAGGCTGCCGCTGGTGCCGCGGAGGGACATATTCTAGAGAATGAGTAAGCAGTATACAATCAAGTTCTTGCCGTCCAATCGCAAGGTCGTCGTCACCGATGGCGACAACCTGCTGCGGGCGGCGATGGGCGGCGACGTGCACGTCAACGCGAGTTGCGGCGGCGCCGGCAGCTGCGGCAAGTGCCGAATCATCATCGAGGAGGGGTGGGTCGAGGAGAAGAGCAGCGGCAAGCTGACCGACGAAGAGCGGGCGCAGGGCTACGTGCTCGCCTGCCAATCTACCGTGCGCAGCGACCTCGTCCTCCGCGTGCCGGTGGAGTCGCAGGTGGGCGACCGCCGCATCCTCGACCGCGCGGCCGCGGCCCCCGCCGCCGGCAGCACCCTCTCTGCCCACGATTGGGAGAAGCGGCTGCCCGCCTGGACCCTGGACCCGCCCGCCCAGAAGCTGCTCGTCGCCGCCGACCCGCCGTCCCTGGACGACAGCACCCCGGACGCGGAGCGCCTGCGCCGGGAGCTGGTTCGCCTGGCGGGCAAGCAGAAGGTGGACCTGGATTACCGGGCCCTCAAGGGCCTTCCCTCGGTGGCCCGGGAGCAGGATTGGCAGCTCACCTGCAGCGTGCTGGATACGGATGACCGCTTGGAGGTGCTGCGGGTCGAGCCCGGCGATGCCTCCCAAAGCCAGTACGCCTTCGCCGTCGACCTGGGCACGACGACCATCAGCGTGGCGCTGGTCGACCTGCGCACGGGCGACACCGTCGCCCAGGCCTCCGACTACAATTCGCAGGTCAGCTTCGGTGATGACGTCATTACGCGCATCATCTTCGCCGGCAAGGGCGACGGGCAGTCCCGCCTGCAGAAGGCGGCCGCCGGCACGATCAACGGCCTGATGCAGGGCCTCCTGAAGCAGACCGAAGTCGCGCCCTCGGCCGTGACCCACGTTACGCTCGCCGGCAACACGACGATGACGCATCTCTTCCTGGGCATCGACCCCAAGTTCATCCGGTTGGACCCCTACACGCCGGCGGCCAACTCCTTCCCCTGGGTCGAGGCTAGGGAGGTGGGGCTCGAGCTCGAGCCGGGTGTGAAGGTGCACTGCTCGTCTGGCGTGGCGAGCTACGTCGGCGGCGACATTACGGCCGGCGTATTGGCTTCGGGCATGTTCAACAGCGACAAGCTGACGCTGTTCCTGGACATCGGCACGAACGCCGAAATGGTGATCGGCAATGCCGATTGGATGCTGGCTTGTGCCTGTTCGGCCGGCCCCGCCTTCGAGGGCGGGGGCGTCAGACACGGCATGCGGGCGACGGCGGGGGCCATCGAGCAGGTGCGCATCAACCCCGAGACGCTGGAGCCGATGATCCTGACCATCGCCAACCGGCGCCCCATCGGCATCTGCGGCAGCGGCTTGATCGATCTGCTCTCCGAGCTCTTCCTGGTCGGCATCGTCGACAAAAGGGGCAAGTTCAATCCGGACCTGCCGACCGACCGGGTGCGGAAGGGTGATCACGGGGGCGAGTACGTGATCGCCTGGGGGGAGAACACGGGCACCGGGCGCGACATCGTCCTCACGGAGGTGGATATCGACAACCTGCTGCGGGCCAAGGGAGCCATCTACGCCGCCGCCGAGCTGCTGGCCGGCTCGGTCGACCTCACCCTGGCGGACATCGAGGAGATACTGATCGCCGGTTCGTTCGGCCGCTATCTGCGGGCGGACAAGGCCATCGACATCGGGCTGCTGCCCGACGTGCCGACCGATCGCATCAAGTTCCTCGGCAACAGCTCCCTGATCGGCGCCAGGCTCATGTCGCTTTCCCGCGATATGCTGCGCCGCGCCGACGAAATAGCCAAGATGATGACCTATGTGGAACTGAGCGTCCATCCCGAGTACATGGACCACTACGTGTCCGCCCTTTTCTTGCCCCACACGAACATGGACGCGTTCCCATCGGTCCGCGACAAATACGCTCTGCTAGGATCGCGGGCGGCGAAGCCCGCTGGCGCTGAATAGGAATGAGATCGAGGAGGTAAGAGGCAGCAGATGCTGGTAGTAGGCGAACGGATTCACATCATCTCACCCCGCGTGAAGGCGGCATTCGAGAATCGTGACACAAAGGCCGTCCAGGAGATGGCCCTGCAGCAGGTCGAGGCGGGGGCGGATATTATCGACCTGAACATTGGCCCCTCCAAGAAGCATGGCCCCTCCATCATGGAGTGGTTGGTGCCGGCCGTACAAGAAGTGACGTCGGTCCCGCTGTCGCTGGATACGACCAACGCCGTGGCGATGGAGACGGGCCTCAGGCTGTGCAAGCAGAAGGCCGTGCTCAACTCGGCCTCAGCGGAGGCCAACCGCATGAAGGCGATGGTGGGCTTGGCCGCCGAGTACAACGCCGACCTTGTCGCCCTGACGCTGACGGACAAGGGCATTCCCAACGAGGCTTCGGAGCGGGCGGCGGTAGCCCTCGACCTCATCGCGGCCGCCGCGGAGGCCGGCATCGGCACGGATCGCCTCTTCCTGGATCCACTGACCTTGCCCGTCTCCGCCGACCAGCCGGGCGTGACGCAGACGATCGAGGCGGTGCGCATCTTCTCCCAGTTGTCCGATCCGCCCGTGAAGACGCTGGTCGGTCTGAGCAATGTCTCCAACGGCTCGCCCAACGAGGTGCGCGGGCTCATCAACCGGGTGTTCCTGGTGATGTGCCTGGGCGCCGGCCTCAACGCGGCCATCGTCGACCCCCTGGACAAGGAGCTCCTGGACTGGGCGAAGATGGTGGAGACCCGCGACGAGAGCACGCCGGTGGGCAAGCTCCTCTGCGCCGTCTACGACTCCGTGGCGAACATGGAGGACCTGGACCCGGCGGTCGTCGATATGAACGACCAGGCACAGGTCGAGGTTTACAAGACCTGGCAGATACTGGCCAACAAGATCATCTACGCCCACTCTTTCCTGAGGGTGTAGTCGCCCCCCCGAATGGGGAGCACGGGAGGCGAGCCGCTGAGCCGCCTCCCGTTTTCTATTCCCGGTGGACCGGACCATGCCGCCGGGCGCAGCTTATACCAATTGCGAATACCGGCGTCCTATTTGTCGGTGCCTAAGACGTAGCGGCAGGCGTCTCCCTCGGGCCTGCGGCCCAGGGACCCTGTCTGCCGGCCGTGGCGGCCAGACCTCGGTCCCTGGGCGCAGCCCAGGGGGATGGGCCGCCACTACGCAATAAGACGGGCGAGAATAGGACCGAACTCAACACAATTGGTATTACGCCTCGTCCGGCGGCGGGATGAGGCCCTCCCTGGCCTTCCGTTCGGCCTCCGCCGCCGTGGGGAAGGGGCCGAAGACGTCGCCGATGTACTCCTCACCATGGGGGTCCGCCTGGCGTAGCGAGTAGTACCAGCCGTCCTCCTCCTCGAAGATCGTCACCCGGTCCCAGTCGTCCGTGCCTCGCAGCGGGATTGTGTATTCGTGCCTGGCCATGGTTCTCACCCCCAACTTCGTGATCGGCCATTCGGGCGAGCCGACAGGCGGTGGCCGTGCCCGAGGGCTGCCCCCCGGGCGGGCGCGCCTCAGCCGCCGGGCCCGAGTCTCACCCCCATCCAAGCAGGACTCGTTCCCGCCTCCCCCCGGCGCGAGGGAGGACGGCGGATGTATAATGGGCCTGGGCGTCTGGTGGGCAGAGAGGCGCCGGCAAAGGAGCTTTGAGGGACAGCAATGGATGGAAGACAAGAGCAAACGCCGGCCGAGGTCTGGTTGAGCCGGGAGGGGGCGACCGCGGGATTCGCGCCCGCGGAGGGATTCTGCTGCACGGCCTTTCGCGTACACAGCGGCGGCGAGTGGTGGCCCGTGCTGGCCGAGCCCCCCTCCTGGGACGCTCTGCGCGCGCGCCCGGCCTACTACGGCAACCCTCTGCTATTCCCCTATCCCTTCGACGTCATCGGCGGCGCGTTCACTTATCGCGGCCGCCGCTATGACCTGCGACCGGGCCGGACGGGGATAACCAGGCACGGCCTCGTGCGGGATTACGCCTGGGGCGGGGCGCGGACCTGGCGTGACGAGGTGGGAGAGCACGTGAGCGCCTCCATCGTCACGGCCGCTTCGCCGGCGATGCTGGCCGAGTTCCCCTTCCCCTTCCGGCTTACCGTCACCTACACCCTGGCGGAGGCGGGGCTGGCGCTCGCGGCCGAGGTCAC
>JAJZQK010000264.1 GCA_021847625.1 Chloroflexota bacterium | reverse complement strand
CACGCAAGCCGACCTACCTTCGCCGGGCGACAGTACGGAAGGACGGGCGGCTGAAGCTCTTCCCAGGCACGAGTTATGCATCTCCTGATACCGGAGCGATGGCTGGGGAAGGCGAGCGTGCGTTCTAAGCACCCGAGCGGACGATGTGAGGAGGGACTCCAAGTCTAGGCGTCGGTTTGCGAGGGGAACTCCGTGACAACCAAGGCTTTCTTGTCCCTTATGCTGGTTGCTGTATTGACACTACTCCCGGTCGCCATTCCGGCCGAGGCGGCGAGTGACCGCCCCGTGCCCGGCGGCTGGTTTTACGCCCAGGATGTTTCCCATCTAGGCGGTGGGTTCATTCTCTCTGACGAGGGCGGGGTCCCCTTCTGGACGGTGTTCAATCGTCTGGGAGGCGTAGAGACGCTGGGCTATCCGATTTCCCGGCGTTTCGCCCTGAATGGCCTGATCTCCCAGGCCACGCAGCGAGCCATCCTCCAATGGGATGGGCGGAATCAGCGCGTCAACCTGGTCAACATCCTCGACCAGTTGAACGAGGCGGGTCTGGACTCCCGGCTGGAGGCGTGCTGTTCCACACCGCCGGCGAACCTGCCGGCCCAGTTCGACGCCGGCAAGTCGCCAAGCGAGGTAGCCCATGCCAGACTGTCCCTGCTTGACGACCGGCCGAACCTCAGGGCAGCCTACTTCGCCACGCCCAACTATCTGGACCTCTACGGGCTTCCGGCTTCCCGCGTGACGGACATGGGGAACCATTTTGCCGTGCGTACACAGCGGACGGTGATCCAGGAGTGGAAGGAGGACGTGCCGTGGGCGAAGGCCGGGCAGGTAACCTTCGCCAACGCCGGCACTATCGCGGCGGAGGTGGGGTTGATCCCCCTCTGGGCCATGCTGCCGGAGGAGTCGCCCGGAGCTGGCGGACCGGACCTGGCGCCGATTGACGAGCTGGATGCGGCAAGCGTAGATGCGGTGACGGCCCAGGTTCGGAGGGCAACGGTGCGCGTGCTCGCTCCTCCCGCGGGCACCGGAACCGGGTTCATCATCGACAAGCGTGGGTACATAGTGACGGCCAACCATGTCGTGGAGGGGGCGACGGCCTACGCGGCGGTCCTGGCGGACGGCAGCGTCGTCAGCGCGAGACTCGTCGGCCGGGACCCGGTTGTCGACGTCGCCGTGCTCGGGATTCCCGGCGGCGAGCTCCCGGTCGCCCCGCTGGGCAGCCTAGCGTCTCTGCGCGAGGGCGACCCGCTGATTGCGCTGGGCTACGGCCCCCCCAACACCAACCAGTTGTCGATCAGGCTGGGCCGAGCCGTCTCGCTCGCTTCGCGGGCCGTGGGCCAGGGCAACGGGGCTCGGCTGACGTTTCTACTGAGTACCGTCCCCCTGGTGCCTGGATACAGCGGCGGTCCCATTGTCGATGCCCAGGGAAGGGTGGTCGGCATGGACTCCGCGGTGATCGTCGCCCGCGGTAGCCCGGCTGCACGAGAGGGAATCTCCATTGCCATCGAGACCGCGTTGAAAGTGGCGCAAGACCTAATCGCCACGCAACCCGCGGCCCGAGCCTTGCCGCTCATGTCGACAAACGAATCTCCGGATGTGGCGGCGGCACAGCCCTGTGCGGGCGTTCTCCAGCAGGCGTTCCAGCCTAATCCACACGCCAGAAGGCGGGCGGATTCAATTCCGCCCGCCTTCCCTATCGGCGAAAAGAGGCTTGCTCTACTTGCCTAAGATCTGCTCGACCTTGGCCGTCACCGCGTCTCCGACTTCGTCGGTCTTGGAGGAGCCACCCAGGTCGTAGGTGCGTACCCGGCCTTCCTTTAGCACCGCGGTCACTGCCTGGTCGATGGCATCGGCGGCCTTCTGCTCGCCGAGGAACTCGAGCATCATCGCGCCCGCGAGGATCGTGGCGATAGGATTGCTCACGTTCTTGTTGGCATACTTTGGCGCCGAGCCGTGGATAGGCTCGAACATCGAGGGGTACTTGCGCTCGGGGTTGATGTTCCCACCCGGGGCCATCCCCATACCGCCCGCCACGGCCGCGGCGAGGTCGGTGATTATGTCGCCGAACGTGTTGGGCGCCACGACCACCTGATAGTATTCAGGCCGACGGACGAACCACTGGGTGATCGCGTCGACGAAAGCGAACTCGTGCTTGATCCCAGGATAGTCCTTTGCCACCAGGTTCGCCTTATCACGCCAGAGGCCGTAGATTTCGGTAAGCACGTTCTGCTTGTCTACAACCGTGACGCGCTCCTGGCCCTTCCTCTTGGCGAGCTCGAACCCATAACGGAGAACCCGCTCGGCCCCGGACCCGCTGATGGCGCCGAGCTGGAAGCCGAACTCCTCTTCCCTATCGACCTTGACGTCGACGTCGAACGTGGCGTCATACAGCCGACGCTTCAGGTTCAGCTCGTGGTGCGAGCGCGTGCCCTTGAAGCGCCCGCCGAGCCCGACGTAGAAGTCCTCGCTGTTCTCGCGCACGACGACGAAGTTGATGTCGTCGGGGCCCTTGTCCTTGAGCGGCGTATCGACCGCAGGATAGAGCTTCACGGGGCGCAGGTTGATGTACTGGTCGAAATGGAAGCGCAGGCGAAGGATGCCGCCGCTCTGCAGCACCTTCTCCGGAACCCTGGGGTCGCCCATCGCGCCAAAGTAGATGGCGTCCATCTTTCCAAGGTTGTCCAGTTCCTCGTCGGTGACCAGCACGCCGCGCTTCAGGTACGTCTCCGCGCTGATGGGGAACTCATGCCATTCGATTTTGAAGTCGGACCCTTCGATCACCCGATTCAGCACCTTGAGACCTTCGCGGATGACCTCGGGGCCGATGCCGTCGCCCCGAATGAGCCCGATGTTGTAGGAAGCCATTCATTCCTCCTTAAGATCGTTCGCCTAGGGGTCTGCCTTACCACCCCTCGCTCGGGGCAGCATATCATAAGCAGAGCCACGGTGGCTCGCCTGGCCTGCCGGAGAGTATTATATACTGCCTGTCAACTCGCCCGTCGACTAACCCTTGACCACGCCGAGCGGGCGCATCCGTGCAACGCGGTAAGATATCTCCGCTTCGTCTACGACCCTCGCGACGTCGGCGACGTCCTTGTACGCTTCGGACGCCTCCTCGGCAAGCGTCGAGGCGGCGGTTGCCCGCACGATAATGCCGTGCGAGGCGAGCCTGCCGGCGATGTCCACACCACGCAAGGAGCGCGTCGCCGCGGAGCGACTCTGCTGGCGCCCGGCGCCATGGGCCGTGGAGCCGAACGTCTCCAGCATCGCCCGCGGCCCACCCACGGCGAGAAAAGAGTAGCGCCCCATGTCGCCGGGGATCAGCACCGGCTGGCCGACGGCCCGGTACTCGGGGGGCACCTCGGGATGGCCGGCGGGAAAAGCTCGGGTGGCGCCTTTGCGGTGAACGACGACGCGGACCTTCGTCCCCTCCACCGTGTGCGTCTCGACCTTGGCGATGTTGTGGGCCACGTCGTAGACGAGCTGGAGGCCGAGGTCGCGAGGGCCCTTGCGGAAGGTGGCCTCGAACGCCTGCCTGACGCCGTGCATGATGCACTGGCGATTGGCCCAGGCGAAGTTCGCCGCCGCGGCCATGGCCCCGAAATAGGCCTTGCCCTCGGGTGACTCGAAGGGGGCACAGGCGAGCTGCCTATCCGGCATCTGCAGGCCATACTTGCGCGTGGCCTCGGCCATTGTGCGGAGGTAATCGTCGCACACTTGGTGGCCTAGCCCTCTTGAACCCGTGTGGATCAGCACCAGCACCTGCCCCACGTGATCGACACCGTAGACCCTCGCGACGTCTGGCCGGTATAGCTCGTCGACGACCTGGACCTCCAGGAAGTGGTTGCCCGAACCAAGCGTGCCCAGTTGGGGCAGCCCGCGTTTCTTGGCCTTGTCGCTGACAAGGTTGGGGTCTGCCGGTCCGAATCTGCCCCTCTCTTCCGTATGCTCGAGATCCTCCGGGCTGCCGTATCCCCTGGCCACGGCCCATGCCGCTCCTTTGCGCAGCACCTCGTCCAGCTCGCTCGGGCCCACTTTCACCCTACCGGTCGAGCCGACCCCGGCGGGAATGGCGGCAAACAGGCTGTCTACCAGTCTGGCCAGCTGCGGCTTCAGTTCCTCCTCATCCAGGTCCGTGCGGAGAAGTCGAACGCCGCAGTTGATGTCGAAGCCGATGCCCCCGGGGGAAATGACCCCATCCTTTACCCGCGTGGCGGCGACGCCTCCCACCGGAAAACCGTAGCCCCAGTGAATGTCGGGCATGGCTAGGGAGTGGGCGACGATACCGGGCAGAAAGGCCACGTTGGCGACCTGTTCCAGCGATTGGTCATGCTGGATCTGGGCGGCCAACTTGTCGTCGGCGTAGATCAGGCCTGGCACCCGCATCCCTGGTTTATAGGTCATCGGCAGTTCCCACCTGCTAGCGTCGATCCTTCTTAGGGGACCCTGACCGGCGTTTCCCATGTCATCACCTCGCTACACGTCCAGAATAACCCTCAGCACGTAGCCTTCTTCTGTCTTCTCGACGGCGATCTGGTGATACGTGGCGGCCTTCACGCCGCCCCTGGCCTCGTGACGCTGGGGGTCAAAGGGCTCGCCCCCCAGGGTTGCCTGCAACCGAGCCTCACCGGACACGGCAACCTCGTAGGCAACGGAAACGAAGCCCTCGCTGTCGAAGAGGAATAACAGCTCGTTCAGCCAGTCAACGAGAAGGTCCTCGAGGTTCTCGGCGGCCAGCGTGACCTGCCGTTCCTCAAGCGGCCTCACCTGCGCCGGGTTAACCAGCAAGCCGACCAGACCCCGGCCGGCGTTGGCGAACGCCTCGCCCAGGCTGAGCCCCCTTGCCAGCAACCCTGTGTCCGCGGTGTGCTCGAAATACTCGAACGGGACCAAGATCAACGCTCCCTCGGCGGAATTGGCGGGCGCCGACCGCCCCTGGATACGGTTAATTATAGCCGATATGCCGGCAGAGACGCCCTTGCCTTGCACCTCGAACTGGCGGGCGACTATAATGCGGCCGAGGCGGCTGGCCTCCAGCGATGGCAGCCGGCACGCCGATGGCGCGAACGGAATTCCCTGACAAGAGGTTGAGCGATTCTTGAGTAGGTTAGACTTCGTCACCGTCACGCACGATCCAGACAAACGCTTGCTTAAGGCGATGGGCGACACTCTCGGGCCGCTCTTTGCCAAGTTCGGAGGCGTATACGTCGTCCTCTCTCAGCGCACGCATCCGGACGTGGAAGCGGCACTGCGAGGGATGGGAGTAGATACCGAACGCGAGCGCAAGCCGGCGGTCGGCGCCAGCCGTCGGCAGGCCCTGGCGATGGCCCGACAGGCGGGGAGCACGCACTGCCTGTACTGCGACCTCGACCGGGCGCTGCACTGGGCGCGCGATTACCCGTCCGAGCTTGCGCAGACGCTGGCCCGGGTGTCCGAGTCCGACCTTCTGGTCATTGGTCGCACCGCCCGCGCCTTCGCTTCCCATCCACGCTGCATGACCGAGACCGAAGGGGCGGCCAACCACGTGTTTGGTCTGACCTTCCGGCGGGAGTGGGATATCTGCGCGGCAGCCCGCGGCATATCGACGGCGGCGGCCGACGCTATCCTCGCCGAGTCGCGAGTCGACGGCGTGGGCACCGAGGGCGAGTGGCCGGCCCTGCTTCTCAAGCGTGAGGGCCTGCGCTTCGACTACGTGGAGACGGAGGGCATGGAGTACGAAACGCCCGATCGTTTTCCGGACGAGGTTAGGGCGGCCGGTGGCGCGGAAGCGTGGACGGAGGCTGTGGCGCAGTCGCCGGCCGAT
>JAJZQK010000263.1 GCA_021847625.1 Chloroflexota bacterium | reverse complement strand
CGTGAAGACGGGCTATCACGCCTATGTTCGCCATGGGCGTGAACATAAACTTCCTCTCGTTGTTCAGCGCCTTCCGGTGACGACCGGTGGCTCCATCTCGGTAAGCGCTCATTATCTTCCCCTTGCTGGATTTCACTTGCAGGCAACTCCGTCCAGGAACACGGCGATGATAGTATCGGCCAGCCTGTCGCCCGAGTCGTGGATCTCGGCGCGGATGGTCTCGTCTCCCATAAGATACAGAAGGTTGACGCCAAGACCGAGCACCAGGGACAGACGGGCCGTCAGGGGCACGTCCAGCGGACGCACCTCTCCCTTGTCGATGGATCTCCTCAGCAGATCCTCGAATCGTTTGATCGTGGGTAGGAAGGTAGTCTCATACGTATGCTCCGCGAGCTCTCTGTCGGCAAGCACGTCGGAAATGAGGGAAAAGAGGGTGGTTACCCAGGGCTGTACGTGATGCAGGCGAGCCTTGACCGTTGCTGCGTAGAGCGTGCGGAAATCGACGCCGGCGGGCGTCTCCCGTGCCCTCGCCTGGTCGCTGCCGAGTAGACGCCCGAGCACGCCAACGAGCAGGTCTCTCTTACTGGCGAAGTGGTAGTAGATGGCCCCTTCCGACACCCCAGCAGCTTCGGCTATCGCCTTCGTCGTGGACCGCTGGTAGCCCCTCTCCGTGAATACCTGGGCGGCAGCAGTAAGGATCTTGTCTTTCTGGGTGGCGGCGAAGTCCTCTCGGACCGGACGTCCTCGCTTCGACACGTTCTCCATCTCCATTAACAAAGTGAGCACTCACTATTATAACTACTCGCCCCGGCTTTGTCAAGGGCTGTGCTAGCGTCTAGAACGGGCCGATGGGCCAGCAATTACCAGGGCGCCCTCTGGCCGGGACGGGGGAACCAGTGTTCGTTGACAAGCAGGCGACAAGAATGTATCGTTGGCGGCGTCTAAATCAGCATTAGGGGGTGCCGCTTGTTCAGTAACCGGAAGATCTGGCTGGCTTACCTCATCGTCTTCATCAGTAGCACCTGCGGCCTGGTGATCGAGCTGGTAGCGGGACGCATCATGGCCCCCTACATCGGCGTCTCCCTCTACACCTGGACGAGCATCATCGGCGTCGTGCTGGCCGGGATCAGCCTGGGCAACTACCTGGGCGGTGTGGTCGCCGACCGGCGGGCCTCACGGTCGACACTGGGCCTCCTCTTCTTGGCTGGCGGGCTCGCCAGCGCCGGCATCCTCTCCTCGACGGCGGTGGTGACCTCGACGAGCTGGCCCCTGCCCCTCGTCCCCAAGATCGTCTTCCTCACCACGGCCATCTTCTTCCTGCCCAGCCTGATCCTGGGCATGGTCTCGCCGGTGGTGATCAAGCTGGCCTTGCAGGACCTCGGGCGCACGGGCAACGTCGTCGGCTCGATCTACGCCTTCTCCACGGTGGGCAGCATCTTCGGCACCTTCATCACCGGCTTCTGGCTCATCTCCTGGCTGGGCACGCGGACTATCGTCTGGGCCGTGGCCTTGCTGCTGGTGGGGATGGGCGTGGTCGGCGCCAGGCAGCCCGCGCGCCGCACGGCGCTGGGCCTGGCCGGGTTGGCGCTCTTCTCGCTGGCGTTGTGGCTCGACGCCAGCGGGCTCTACCGCTGGTTCCCCGCCGTCGCCGGCCAGGGCCTGGCGCTGGCCACCCTGCCTGTCACCGTGCTGCTGCCGCTCGGCCTCGTCGGCGCCTGCTTCGCCAGACCCCGAATTGGTTTAGCGGCGGGCCTCCTCGTGTTTCCGGCCTTCGGCCTGGTCTACTTTGGCTGGGACGCCGGGCTCTACAAGGCGCCCTGCCAGGTGGAATCCAACTACTACTGCATCCGCACCGACGAGCAGACGGTGGATGGCCATCCGGTGCGGGCGCTCGTCCTGGACCACCTCGTGCACTCCTACGTCTCCCTGGACGATCCCGGCGTGCTGGGCTACGGCTACGAGCGGGTCTACGACGAGCTCACCACCTACTACGCCTCCCAGCACGGCCGGGGGCTGGATACGCTGTTCATCGGCGGTGGCGGCTACACCTTCCCGCGCTACATCGAGGCGACGTACCCCGAGGCGACGATCGACGTGCTGGAGATAGACCCGGCCGTCACCCAGGCCGCCCACGATTTCCTCGGCCTGCCGGCGGACACGCGGGTGCGCTCGTTCGACAGTGACGCCCGGGCGTTCCTGATGAGTTGGGAAGACCCGAAGAAGTTCGACATCGTCTACGGCGACGCCTTCAACGACCTGTCGGTGCCTTATCACCTGACGACGGTGGAGTTCGACCGCCTCGTCGCCGGCCGCCTCAAGGACGACGGCCTGTACATGGTGAACGTCATCGACAAGTACGAGGGCGGCGAGTTCATGAAGGCCTTCGCCAACTCCCTCCGGGAGGTCTTCCCCCACGTCTACCTTCTCGCCCAGGGCAAGGCCTGGCTCTTCCCCGACGCCAACACCTACATCCTGCTGGCAAGTCGTGCCCCGCTGGACGTCGCCAAGTTCGAGGCGGTGGTGGGCAAGGGGGGCTCGACCCTGAGCAAGGTCCTCCCCGACGCCCAGCTGGATAGCTACCTGTCCTCCGGCAGGGCGATCACCCTCACCGACGACTACGTGCCGGTGGACCAGCTGGTTGCGCCACTGTTTATCGAGCGAGGATTCTAGGCTGCCCATACCCGGCCTTCCGTTGCCCCAGGGGGTTGCCTTCCCGACGCTGAGGGCGACCGGGCCGTCGGCTGGCACGCATATTGCGGCATAGCCAATGCCGGCTGTGTTGGCGGGCGGTCTGTCTTCAGGCCAGCTCGCCGCCTAGCCGGGTAACTTGGCCCTCATGGCGGAAGCGCCCGCCAGGGCACTTGCGACGAGAAAGGAAAGGGGAGCCAATGAAGAGATCGTTCTTCCTCTTCATCGCCGGTCCGGCCGGCCAGTTGATCCGCATCCTCGCCGGCCTGATTCTAGTCTACCGAGCCCGCTCGCGAGAGGGCGGTCCCGCCGGGGTGGGCGGGACTATGCATCTGGTGGTAGGGCTGGTGCCGCTGCTGGCCGGGCTGCTCGACCTCTGCGTGCTGGCCCCGCTACTCGGCCTGCCCTTCCGAGGGCCCGCCCTGCGTGAAGCTCTGGAGAAGCCCTGAGCGGCGCGGGCCTCGGCAAAGGGGTGCAGTGCACTCACAACCGTGATAGCCGCCTGTAGCGCGTGGGGCTTGTCCCCCGCGATCCGGTCCGGGGGATGCCGAGGGGAGTAGCCGGCCGCGCTACGACCGCTTCACCAGACCTGCGGCCACCACCTCATTCTGCCAGCATCCTCCCTGGAGCCAGCCAGTCGGTCGTGCTATGATGAAGATAGCCGAGTGCGCGGTTGCTGGTGTGGCCTGCGGGCAGAATCTGGCGAGGTCCGGAAATGAAAGAAGGGTTACGCGGCGGGCTACTGAACGTCCTCTCCGAATCCGACGTGGAGCGCATCCACGCGGCCTCCATTCACCTCTTGGAAGACTGCGGGCTACGGTGCGGAACGGATCTGCTGCTGGGCGTCTTCGCCCGGGGCGGGGCCTCCGTCGACGAGGGCACGCGGCGGGTGCGGATCCCCCGCGACCTCGTGGAGTGGGCGGTGGCGGCAGCACCCAAGTCGTTCCCCTTTTGCGGGCGTGACCCCCGGTTCGATCTCTTGCTAGAGCAGCCGCGCGTCTACTTCGGCATGGGGGGCAGCGCCGTGCCCTACTTCTGGGACCACGAGTCCTCGCGGCTCAGGGACCCCGTCCAGGCGGACATGGCCCTGGCGACGCGCCTCGGCCACGCCTTGGCGAACGTGGACTTCGTGATGTCCCTCGCGGCGGCGGGGGAGGTCCCCAGCCATCTGCACTACCTCTACGAGTACAACGCCATCCTGGCCAACACCACCAAGCCCGTCATCTACTCGGCGCCGAGCCGTGAATACGCCCGCATGTTCCTGGAGATGGCGGCGGCCGCCAGCGGCGGGGAGGCCGCTCTGAGGGCCAGGCCCTCGGTGATGCTCTTCACCCAGCCTGTCTCTCCCCTCCAGATCGGTCCCTACAATGAAGGGATGGTGGAGTTCGCGGCCTGGGGCGTGCCGATACTGTACTCGCCGGGGGCGATGATGGGGGCCACGAGCCCGGCCACCCTCGCCGGAGCCCTCGCCCAGGGCAACGCCGAGAACCTGGCGGGGGTGGTCCTCGCCCAGCTGCTGAGGCCGGGCACGCCCGTCGTCTATGGGCCACACACGCCGGTGATGGACATGGTGACGATGCGCTGCACCTATGCCGGCACCGAGCATTCGCTGGGGCGAGCGGCCATGGCCCAGCTGGCCCGCCGCTACGGCCTGCCGAGCTTCAGCACGGGGGCCGGTGTCGACGCCGCCGCCCTCGACGCCCAGGCGGCCGCGGAGGCCTCGATGGGGATATTCCTCAACGCCCTCGCCGGCCTGACGCTAACCCAGACCATGGGGACGATGGGCAGCGGCACCTTCGGCTCGCTGGAGATGCTTGCCGTCTGTGACGAGATCGTGGCGATGGCGAAGCACGTGCTGCGCGGGGTCGCCGTGACGGAGGAAACCCTGGCGCTCGACGCTATCGAAGAGGTCGGCCCGGGCGGCCATTTCCTCGACCACGAGCATACCGTGCGCACCTTCCGGCACGAGTTCTTCTTCCCCCACCTCTTCACCCGCTTTGGCGCTTCCGCCTGGCAGACCGGCGAGCCCGAGGACATCCGGGCGAGGGCGCGGGCCAGAATCGTGCAGGCTCAGGAGCAGCAGGCGAGCAGTCCGGTGGACCCCGCGGTCGTAGAAGCCCTGGGCGCGTGCCTGCGCAGGCTCAGCGGCGGGGGCTGAGATGCGCGCTGCCCGCCGCATTGGGGACGGCCAGGCACAAGGAAATCCGGCCGGGGGTCAAGTCCCCCGGCCGGATTCGTCTAGGTACTAGCTAGGATCGGACGTGCCGCTTACAGGCAGTCTACTAGCCACTAACGCACGTGGTCCCTAGCGTCCGCCGCCGAAGCCACCGCCCATCCGCGGGCCCAGGTTCTGCTGCGGGGTGGCGGTGCCGTTCTGGTTCAGGCGCGGGGCGGTCGTGCCGCTCTCGTTCTGCGCACGCATGCCGCGGTTACCGGCCTGGCCCAGACCCTGGCCGGCGCCGTCGACCGGGCCCATCGGGCCAATCTCGGTGCGGGTGACGGCCTGCACTATCCGCGTCTCCATCTGCTGCAGCATGTAGTCGGCCTGAGCCTGGGTGATCGTGCCGGCGTCAACCTGCGCCTGCACCTCCGCCTTACGCTCTGCCAGCAGCTCGTTGACCAGGGCGGCCTGGTCGATCCCCTTCGTCGCGGCGATGTCCACCAGGCTCTTGCCCTCTTGGCGCAGAGCGGCGATCTCGTCCTGCGTCATGCCGAGCAGGCTGGCGACGGTGTCGGAGGTGTTGAACTCGCCACCCCAACGGCCGTAGGCGCCCGCTCCCTGCTGCCCTAGACCACACTGCGCCTGCCCCACGGCCGGTGCCGGTGGCGGCGTCTGCTGTGCCGGCGCTGCCCCCGCGGATAGCGTCGTGCCGGCGAGGATCATCGCCCCGGCGGCGACTCCCATCATGTACTTCTTGCCCCTCATTTCACTGCGCTCCTTCCTTGTGTTTCCCGGGCGGTGCCCGCCCTTTGTTATTTTGAATGATAGCCGCCCGGTTTGGAGGAACCATGCACTGGTTGTGGTGATTTTGTGGAGATTCAGGGCCGTCTCGACAAACCGGGCAGGCGTCTCTATAATCGTATTAAGCACGAGTGGTTGGCTGCACCAGCC
>JAJZQK010000262.1 GCA_021847625.1 Chloroflexota bacterium | reverse complement strand
GGTCGCACCCCGTCGCGTGATGGGGTGGGGATTGAAACCCCTCCGCTCGCTCCACGTCGCCCCCTGCCAGTCGCGTCGCACCCCGTCGCGTGATGGGGTGGGGATTGAAACACGTCGTCGCGAGTCAGCACCCCCGCTCGGTACATGTCGCACCCCGTCGCGTGATGGGGTGGGGATTGAAACGGGATGAACGCGGAGTACCAGGCTAACCGCGTCGTAGTCGCACCCCGTCGCGTGATGGGGTGGGGATTGAAACAGCAGCTCGGCCAGCGTCTGTCGGTCGATCTGCCCTCGTCGCACCCCGTCGCGTGATGGGGTGGGGATTGAAACATGCCCTAGTCCCCACGACGGGGGGAGCACGCCCGGTCGCACCCCGTCGCGTGATGGGGTGGGGATTGAAACGGTTAAGGTTGATTAGATGGGCTTGCTTATTAGTGGGTCGCACCCCGTCGCGTGATGGGGTGGGGATTGAAACCGCCGAGGCCGGCACGCACCCTCCGGCCACGGTTCGGGGTACGGACCAGCGCAAGAAGGCCCCTCGGGCGGGGCGCCCGAGGGGCCGGGGAACGCGGCGCGGACGGCTCAGAGGGGCAGCGGCCGCGGTCGCGGCGGCGGCGGCGTCAGTCCCTGCCGCGTCCTCTCGGCGCCGCTCGCCGTCAGCGCGTAGTTGAAGTAGTCCAGCGGCTGGACGAAGCCGGCCTCCGCCAGCTCGCGCAGGCCGCCACGCACGCGGAACAGCGGCAGGCCGGACTCGCCGGCTACTTCCTCAGCGGTACGCGCCCCCGCCGCCAGGGCGCGCAGTATATCCATTCCCGGACGGGTCGGTTCCCCGTCCGCCCTCACGCAAGGCATCGCTTTGTCTCCTTGTCCGCTCGGCCTACAGCTTCTTGCGGCAGAGGTACCAGTCCACGCACTCGATACCCGGCGTGGCCACCCGTTCTTCGGCGTCCTCCACGGTGGCCGGCGTGGGGATGATGACCGGCTGGCCAGGACGCCAGTTGGCCGGCGTCGCCACCTTGTTGGCGTCGGCCGTCTGCAGGGCGTCAATCACCCGCAAGAATTCGTCCATATTGCGGCCCGTGGTCAGCGGATAGTAGACCATCGCCCGCACCTTCTGCTCCGGGTCGATGAAGAAGACGCAGCGGCTCGTCTCCGTCTTGCTCTGGCCGGGATGGATCATGCCGTAGGCCGTGGCCACCTCTTTGTTGAGGTCGGCGATGACGGGGAAGGGGATCTTGACGCCCAGCTTCTCCTCGATGTTGCGCACCCAGGCGATGTGGGAATAGACGCTGTCGATGCTCAGGCCGAGCAAGTCGACGTTGCGCTTCCGCAGATCGTCGTAGATGTTGGCAAAAGCCACAAACTCCGTGGTGCAAACGGGGGTGAAATCGGCCGGATGGGAAAACAGAATGAGCCAGCGGCCCTTGAAGTCTTCCAGACGCAGAGTGCCCATCGTGGTCACGGCCTCGAAGGCCGGCGCGGCTTCGCCGAGTCGCGGCAGGCTCACCTTGGTGGTCTCGGTCTGCTCCATGATTCTCCTCCTCGAGCAACCGACCGCCCCGCACCCCAGTGGCGAAGCGTGCGGTCGTCCCGTTTTCTAGGGAGGCGTCAGCCATTAGCCTCCCTACCATTCAATTTAAGCAGGCGGAGGCACTTTGTCAAATGCGGACGGTAAAAATAGGGTCGAGCAGCCAAAAAGGCGAGCCGCCTGGCCGCGCGCCTACTCCGTGTCGCTAGGCGTGGCGCTGGCGACGGTGAGGTGGCAACTGCCGGGTTCTTGTTGCCCTAGTCCTGGACCCTTGCCGATTGGCTCGCCAGCTCGATCAGTTTGGCAACGACCTTCCAGCCGCGGGCCGTACCGGCGACGCCGAGCACTCTTTCCATGTTGATGGTCCGGCGCCGCCCCGCGAGCGTCCTGGGGTAGGCGTAGTACAGCACCTTGCCGCGAACGGCGAAGCGGTACTCCGCGCCTTGGAGCGCCAGCAGCGCCTCCCGATGAGCCACGTCCGGTTGGGCGGACAAGAAAAGCAGGTGGCAGGCCTGCTCCTTGTCCAGGCGCTCCGGATCGAACGGGTTGGCGGCGGCGGCCTGCGCCAACTCCGCCGGGGACAAGATGAACACCATCCCCTGATAGCCCAGAGAGGACGCGAGCTGCTTCTCGAGGCTTCGCGCCAGGCTCTCCAGGTCGGATGCGGTGGTGCTGAAGAGGACGTTGCCCGTCTGAATGTACGTGGTAACGCCAGTCAGCCCGCGGGCCTCGAACTGCGCCCGCAGGTCGGCCATCCTCATCGTCGCCTGGCCGCCGACGTTGACGGCGCGGAGCAAGGCAACCCAGCGGTGGCGCCCTTCTGCCATACATACTCCGGGGTTTGCATCTTCAGCCTGGGACTTGAACGATCTACACAAACTGGGCACGCGATCGGCCACGTACCGTAGTGGCCGGGCTATTGTCCTCCGACAGGGGACTCGGCCCCGGCCACCCGTCTACATGCGGGGCCAGGGTGGGCTACCAAATGCTAGGGCCAGCGGGTGCCACTTCTGGGACGGGACCGGCACGGAGTCCGGCCCCTACGGTATTCAACCCATAGTAGGGGCGGGACTCCGTGCCCGCCCCGAGCTACGGCAGGAGAACTACTTCTCGGCCAGGGCCGCGATGATGGTGCGGCAGAAGGCCGGCAGGTCGTTGGGATTGCGCGAGGTGATGAGGTTGCCATCGCGCACGACCTCGCGGTCGACCCACTCGGCCCCGGCGGCGACGACGTCGTCCTTGATGCTGTAGAAGCTGGTGATCGTCTTGCCCTTGAGCACGCCGGCCGAGACCAGCATCCAGCCGGCGTGGCAGATGGCGGCCACGACCTTGCCCTGCTGGAAGGCGCCGCGCACGAACCCTACCATCGCCGGGGTGCGGCGCATCAGGTCGGGCGAATAGCCGCCCGGAATAATCACGGCGTCGAACTCGGCGGGGTTGGCCTCGGCCGCGGCCGTGTCGGCCGTCACCTCCAGGCCATTCTTGCTCTTGTAGGTGCCGCCCTTGGCGGGGGCGACCACGTGAACTTCGGCCTCCTCCTCGCGCAGGCGGATCAGGGGATACCACAGCTCCCGGTCGTCGTACAGGTTCTCGGCCATCACGGCCACTTTCTTGCCCTTCAGGCTCATCGCTTGTCCTCCGTTGTTATGATAGTGCGGGCGCCCAGCTTCAGCCTGGGCCGGGCCGACACCCGCGGTCCCCCCGTTTCGTAGGGGCGGGGCACGCCTGTCCAGAGCGTAGCGTCGGATACCCCGCCCGCCAGGCCCCGCAGGGCCGACTCAGCGCCGGCGCCCGGCGCTGAGGCACCGGGCTGAAGAAACGAAGCCGACTGAAGCCAGCTGGGCACGTTTCCCAGCCTCCTTCTAGGAGGCTTTGTGCACTGAGCCCGGGGCTCGAGCCCCGGGCGACCCCACCGCGCCCCCCTACTGGAAACGGTCCGCCCCTGGACTCCCCTTAGGAGAAGGCACAGTGAGTGCCCCCGCCTCCACTATCTCCAGCTCGAACACCGCCGCGAAGCGCCGGGCGACCGCGGCGGCCACCTCGCCCAATGGCACCGGCCGGCCCAGCACCCGCGCCAGCGAGGTGACCCCCTTGCCGACGATGCCGCAGGGCACGATGCCGGCGAAGTAGGAGAGGTCGGTGTTGACGTTGAGGGCGAAGCCGTGGGAGGTGACGCCGCCGGAGATGCGCACGCCGATGGCGGCTATCTTCTCCTCGCCCAGCCAGACGCCCGTGTAGCCGGGGTTGCGGCCGGCAGCCACTCCGTATTCGGCCAGCGCCTGGATCAGGGTTTCCTCCAGGCCGCGCACGTAGCGGTGCGCGTCCACTCCCTGCCGGCGCAGGTCGACGATGGGGTAGCCCACGAGCTGGCCCGGCCCGTGGTAGGTCACGTCACCACCGCGGTCCACCTCGAAGACCTCTATCCCCCGCTCGGCCAGCCCCTGGGCATCCAGCAGGATGTGCGCCGTCTCGCCCCGACGGCCGAGCGTGTAAACGTGCGGGTGTTCCAGCAGCAACAGCTGGTCGGGAATCTCGCCCGCCTTGCGCGCCCGCACCAGCTCGGCCTGCCGGTCCCAGGCCACCTTGTAGCGCACTAATCCGAGCCGGCGCAGCTCGCACAGCGGCCGGACGGACGGCTCAGCCACCACCGGCAGCCTCCCCGGTGAGGGCCGAGGCGGCATGGCCGGCGTGGTACGAGCTGCGCACCAGAGGCGCCGCCTCGACGTGGCGCAGACCCAGGCGCTCGCCCTCGGCCTTGAGCGCGGCGAACTCCTCCGGCGCGTAGTAGCGCTCGATGGGCAGATGCCGGGAGCTGGGCGCCAGATACTGGCCGATGGTGAGGATGTCGCAACCGACGGCGGCGAGGTCGGCCATCAGGGCCAACAGCTGGTCCCAGGTCTCGCCCACGCCCACCATCACGCCCGACTTGGTGAACACGCTGGCGTCCATCTCCTTAGCCCGGCCCAGCAGCGCCAGCGAACGGGCGTAGTCGGCCTGAGGGCGCACGCGCCGGTAGAGGCCGGGCACTGTTTCGACGTTGTGATTGAGGATGTCCGGGCGAGCGGCCATCACCGCGGCCAGAGCCTCCCGCGAGCCGCCGAAATCGGGGATCAGCACTTCGATGCCGCAGTCGGGGCTGGCCCGACGCACCTCGCGGATGGTGGCGGCGAAGATGGCGGCGCCGCCGTCGGGCAGGTCGTCGCGAGTGACGGAGGTGACCACCACGTAGCGCAAGCTCAGCTGGCGCACGGCCTCGGCCACGCGGGCCGGCTCCTCCTCGTCCAGACCGGAGGGGCGCCCGTGCTCCACGGCGCAGAAGCGGCAACCGCGGCTGCAGACGTTGCCCAGGATGAGGAAAGTGGCGGTGCGACTCTCGAAGCACTCGCCGATATTGGGGCAATGCGCCTCCTCGCACACCGTGTGCAGCGCCATGCCCCGCAGCAGGCCCTTCACTTCCTGGTAGTTGGGGCCATTGGAGAACCTAACCTTAAGCCAGTCCGGTCGCTTTACCGCCATTCACACCCACCCAGATTTCTAACTCCACTCTTTGGCACCGTCGAACGTTTCCAGGTACTGCTTGACCGCCTGCAAGAAGCGGGCGGCCTGGAGGCCATCCATCACCCGGTGGTCGAAGGACAGACAGACGTTCATCATCGGCCGGATGGCAATGGCGTCGTCAATGACCACTGCCCGTTTGGCGATGCCCTCCATACTTAGTATAGCGGCCTGCGGGTAGTTGATGATGGGCGCCGAGACCAGCGTGCCGAAGACGCCCGGGTTGTTCACGGTGAACGTGCCGCCCTGCACGTCGCTCACCGCCAGCTTGTTGGCCCGCGCCCGCGCCGCCAGGTCCGCCGCCGCGCGGGCGAGGTCCGCCAGGCCCTTGCGGTCGGCCTGCTTGATCACCGGCACGATCAGGCCGTCATCCAGAGCCACGGCGACGCCGATGTTGATCTCCTGCTTGACGACGATGCCCTCGGACGACCAGGTGGAGTTGAGCAGCGGGTTGGCCTTGAGCGCCTCCGCCGTGGCCCGCACGACCACCGGCAGGTAGGTGAGGTCGACCCCTTCCCGCTGGCGAAACTGCTCGCGCGCCGCCTCCCGCCACTTGACCACCCGCGACATGTCCACCTCGAAGGTGGTGGTGGCGTGGGGCGCCTCGCGCACGCTGCGCACCATGTGGTCGGCGATTATTCGCCGCACGGCCGAGACGGGGACGAGTTCGTCCTTGCCCGCGGAAGCGGCGGCAGCCAGCGCCCCGGCCGCGGCGCG
>JAJZQK010000261.1 GCA_021847625.1 Chloroflexota bacterium | reverse complement strand
CAAGGCGGCGATGAGCAGGAAAAGGATGTAGAACAGCGAGCCGATCATCTTGCCGGTGACGAGGCCCAGCGGCGAGCTTCCCGTGACCAGCAGCAGGTCCAGGGTGCGGCGCTCGCGCTCGCCGCTTACGGCGCCGACCGTCAGGGCCGGGGTGATGAAGGCCATCAGTAGCACGGAGCCCAGGGCGAGGGCCGAGAACAGCTGGGTGCCCACCATGTAGCTCCCCAGACCGGTGCCGGAGAGAAGGGCGGTGAAGCCTGCCAGGCCACCGGTCAGGGCGCACAGATAGGCGGTGAGCAGAATCACCGACCGCCAGCCGCGACTCCGGGAACGCATCTCCTTGGCGACCAAGCCTCGCAAGCCCAGCGCCAAGCCGGCGCCAAAGCGACCAAACCAACCTTTCACGCGCTCACCCCCTTTCGCGCCATCCGTACGAAGGCCGCCTCCAAGGTGTTCTCCACTTCCCCGAAGCGGACGACGGGTATCCCGGCCCCCACCACTGTAGCCAGGGCGCGGGCCGCGTCCTCGGCCCCGTTCGCGCAGTGGAAACGGACCACGCCGTCCACGTTCTCGACGGCACCGATGCCTTCCAAGGTCTGCAAGGCGACGGCGGCGCGTTCGCCGTCGCGCAGCACGCGCAGCTCGTAGCCCGCCTTGCCGGCCACCCACACCATCTCGTCGACCGGTCCTTCGCGGATCATCTTGCCTGCCGCCATCATGCCGACGTGGGTGCAGAGGTCGGCGAGCTCGGAGAGGATGTGCGAACTGATGACGATGGTCTTGCCCAGCTTGCCGAGCTCCTTCAGCAGCTCGCGCATCTCGACGCGGGCGATGGGGTCGAGGCCGCTGGCCGGCTCGTCCAGCAGGATCACCTGCGGGTCGTGGATCAGGGCGCGGGCGAGGCAGAGGCGCTGCTGCATGCCCCGCGACAGGTGCTCGACGTACTCCTCTCGTTTGGCGCTCAGGTCGACCAGCTCCAGCAGCTCGTCGCGCAGGGTGGCGACGGCCTTGCCCCTGATGCCGTGGAGGGCGGCGTAGAACTCGAGGTACTCGCTCACCCGCAGATCGTCGTAGACGCCGAAGAAGTCGGGCATGTAGCCGATGAGGCGGCGAGCCTCATGGGGTCGGCGGAGCAGGTCGGCGCCGGCCACCTGTACCTCGCCGCCGTCGGGGGACAGCAGGGTGGCCAGGATGCGGATGGTCGTCGTCTTGCCGGCCCCGTTCTCGCCGATCAGCCCGTAGATCGCCCCGTCGGGCACGGTCATGTTGAGGCCGTCGAGCGCCTTGACACGCCTGTAGCGTTTGCGAAGGGCGTTCACCTGGATCATTGCGTCACCTGCCCTTCCACGGATGGCTGGGGCGCCACGAAGCGGACCCTGTAGCCCTTCCCGGCCTCGACCTGGACCTGGATGCGGCCATCGCCGGATATGTAGGCTCCGCCCGGCTCCAGGCGGGCCTGTTCCTGACCCGCCGGCAGGTCCTCCCATTGTCCCCGCTGCCAATTGTATATCGAGAAGACGCCCGCTTCAGCCGGGCGAGGGGCCATCTGGCCGGCGACCACGGGCGGCGGCTGTTTCGAGGACGACGACACGTCCACCCTCTCGCCTATCTGCTGGGTGTTGAGCAGCACGGCATCTACCGTGGACTTGGCCGGCAGCAGGGGGCGGAAGGTGTAGATCAGAGACCCGTCGGTCAACTCTATCCACTCCACGGTGCCGTCACTGCCGGTGCCGAACCCGCCGGTGGGCACCATGCTCTCGACGGGGATGAGGGATGCCGGCAACGTGAACGGCCCGGGCGGGAACTCAAGGTTCAGCGGCTGCTCCAGCAGGGTTAGGTAGTAGGCGGGATGGTTGCCCACCGTCGGCAGGTTGCCGCCGACTTGGGCCGTGGTGAAGGCGATGAAGGTAAGCGACATCGCCGCGCCGCCCGGCCCCATCGGCATGTAGTTAGTCTTCATCGACGAGGATACGGTCGAGTCCACCAGCCGCACGCGGCGCTGGGTCTCGGCGTCCCGTGGTATCTCCAAGCGCTCGTAGGTCATCGGATAGGGCATGGGCGGCGATGAGACGACGTAGCCTGGGGCAACCGCTATCGCGGGAGCAGCAGGAACGGCGGCGACCGCCACTCCCGAGGAGCTCGCCCTCCCCGTGCCGTCGTCGACCGGTTTGCCGAACAGACGGTAGGATAGGGGTTGCCCGCCCTTGAACATCGCCATGGGGCCCGCGGAGGCCCCGGGGTCGAGGACGACCTGGGCCACCTGGCCGGGCGCGAGGCTGCCGAGCTTCATGAAGGTCTGGCCGACCAACACGGCGGCATCCTCCAGCGGATAGGGGGTGTCATTGCGGACGGTGCCCTTGATCAGCCCTTCCTCCAGGCGCAGATGGGCGGTTACCTGGCCAATCTCGCTGCCCAGCGTGCGGGGGTAGAAGACGCCGCGCATGCTCCACTGCCCGGTAGCGAACTCGACGCGGGTGTCCCGCCCGCCGATCACGCTATAGGGAGGCTCGGCCGAGATCATATTGGCCATCTCCAACTGCTGCCCGCTGGCGAAGGGAGGCGCGCTGATGGCGCTGGCGACCATCGGGAAGGGATCGGACGAGGGCGCGTTCACGCGCACCGAGACATCGCCCGGCACCTCGACGGCCAGCTTCAGGTGGGTGGGCCCGAAAAAGCCCGCCGCCACCAATTGCTGGGAGCCGCCGTCAGGGTCGATCTTGACGTAGGAGGCCACGTTCAATACCAGGTCACGCCCCTCCCGGCCGATGCCGAAGTAGTAGAGGCCGCCGGTTACCAGCAGGGCAAGGGCGGGGACGGTCAGCCAGACCCACCCTCGCCGGTCCATCCGCCACAGCGCCACCCCCAGCACGGGGCCGACGAACAGGGCGAAGCCGCCCATCACGAGGGCGATGGTCTGCCAGCCGGGGAACGCCTCGGACGGCAACATCTCGATGACGCTCTGCAGCTGGGTGGCGCCCAGCTGCTGCTGATGCGTGCGGAGATAGCGCATCTTCTCGTCCTCGCCCGCTACCGGCAGGGCCGGTTCGAGGGCCTTCTGCAGCAAGGCAGGCGTGCCGGACCAGCTCGCTAGATCCTGCAGCGACGGGTCGGCGGCCAAGACCGTGACCGTGCCCTGGCCGATGTTCGTCCGCCAGGCAAGGGGCCTCTCCGCGGTCCCCGCCAGCACCGCCCCACCCGTCGCCTTGATCTCCACGGCGGGACCGGCTGGCGACGCGCTGTCCATCACCTTGGCCCAGACGGCGAGTTCGTGGAGGTCGGCCTTGCCATTCATGCTGCCGAATGACACGGGCAGCGCGTCTGCCGGCAGCACCGCGGCGGCGCGGGCGGCGTCGGGCCCGCCGGCGATGATGAGGTGGCCGCCGGCGGCGACCCATTCCTGGATCATACGCCGCTGCTCCCCGGTGAGCGTGGCGGGGGCGTTGCCCTGCACCACGAGCGCCGAGAGAGCGCCCAGCCTATCGGCCGTGGTGGGCAAGTCCGTTGCCGTCAGCTCGGCGACGGGCAGCGGCATGGGGAGCCCCTGGTAGGGCAGCTCGACCTGGGTAATGGAGCGGGCGACGAGGGGCGATTCGGCGAGCACGCCCACGAGGGGCCAGAATGTCGCACGCGACGTGCGCAATTCGACCGGTTGCTCGGCGACCACCTTGCCGCCGACGACGAGCCGGACCGTGGCCCCGGAGTTGCCCAAGGTGGGCGCCCAGATGGTCACGTCCTTGGTCACCCCAGCGGGGAGGGCCACGTCCTCGCCGTAGGCGGCGACCGGGTACGCGACGGGGGTAGCTTGCCCGCCGGTGTAGTAGTTGCCTTTGACGACCAGCTCCACGCGACCGGTGGTGTCGGCGCCGTCGTTCGTCACCCGCAGGCGGACGGGGTTCCATGCTTCCGGCATCGTGGTGCCGTCCCAGCCCACCTCCAGCACTTCCAAGACGCTTTCCGCCTGGATCGTTGTTGGCGAGGCCAGCGCTACCATCAGCAGCATCAGAACAAGCAATCGGCTACCCCAGCGCCAGGTGGAACACTTCAGTGTGAACACGCTCCAGGTCACCCCCTTCATCGACCTTAAGTCATTATATAAGACGTAGCAAGGCGAGTAAAGGTTCCCGCTTGGCAGAGTCTACGAGCCCTTAGTTGGCCTAATCCTAATGGGGGACTTGGGTGGACGCAACTGTGGAAATCCACAGTCTTCGGCCGCGAACAGCCTGGGTCAGGGCCGTATTCCCTCATCGCCCGCGGGGCGCCGGGCGGCAGGGGACAGGCCCCTGCCCTACAGGTGGCAACGGCGCCTTGTCTCGCACGCGTAGGGCAGGTGGTGCGGCCTCGGTGGACGCGGCCAGCGGCAACGGCGACTTTCCTTGAACACGTAGGGCAGGCCCTTGTGGCCTGCCGCCTGGCCGGCGTCGAGCCGGCCCTCCCTGCAATTGTCATCTCACCGAAGGGGCGACGGAAACGACGGGGCGGCATGGGACAAGCCCATGCCCTATAGGCTGCATTGACGGGGTCCGCGAGGTGCGTAGGGCAGGCGTCCCTATCCACAGGCAGGCCGAGTTCGGCGACCGCCGGTGGCTGAACGGGGTCGGCTACGGTCCTTGGTTGGGGTTGGCGATGGAGGATGTGCGAGAAGACGCGGCCCGACGACAGTCACCGGTGGGATGACCTGTTGCCGGGCCGAAGCGAACCGGCTTGGCCGTGCTACTCGGGCAACGGCGACCGTCTGGAGGTTGCGCTTAGTTGCACTGTCTGCGGCCGTGCCCTATCCGGGAACCGCTCGAGTTATTCGGGCATACTGGAGATGATTTCCGAGTAGGTATCCGTGAGCTGATTCCGGTAGAGGATCAAGCCGATGATGCAGACAATGGCGACAAAAATGAGTATCATTACGTATTCGGTCAAGCTCTGGCCTTCTTCGCGTTGGGCCAGTTGACGCCGTGGCTCAAACGACATGAGCGTAACCCACAGCCAGATCAATCGATCGTTCACCTTCCCCGCTCCTCCCACCCTCGACTGGGCCGATACCGAGCCGATCGCGGTTGCTCTTCTTCCTAGATGGGCAGGGATTGCCCACCTCATCAGAGATTATACCTGCGGACATGGGGTCCCGCAATAGGAACAAGCCGGTGAAGTTGTGGTTAAGGACCTCCTCTGGATCTTACTCCTGTTCCGAAGAAGGCGGCATGCATCTTGCTTCTAGGGTCTGGCCTGGGCAAGTCGGGACATCCCAGGGCAAGTTCAAGCAGGGGGCGCACACGCAAGTGAGTAAGACGCTTGTTCCGCTCGGGGCGATGCTGGTCGGTTTCCTCATCCTCTCCGGCTCTCAGCTGGTCACGGTGACGATACGAACGGATAGCGACGGTCTGCTTACCAGCGAGACGAGGACGACGCAGGTTGGGCGGACTGCCCTTGGTGGACAGCCGACGCGGGTCCCGCTTGGACAGTCGGAGGCGACGGGGCCGGCCCAAGCCGTGCCCGCGGGCAACACGGAACCGCGGGCGATCGCCGGCGGGATAGTCGAAGCCTGGAAACGACAGGATAGCTTCACTGCCACGGCCAACATCGCCACTTCGGCCAACGGCATGACTTCGCAATGGCGGGCGCAATTGCAGTTTGCCGCCCCGAACAACGTGCATCTGGAGGCGCTCGGGGCTGCGGACGGCGTTGCCGAGGGCGATACGGTCGTCTTCGATGGCAAGACCCTGTGGGTATACTCGCCCGGACAGAACCAGGTGACCGTTATCAAGGGCCTGGCGAATGTGCTGTTGGTTGGCCAAGCGACCACGCCGATGGTGGC
>JAJZQK010000260.1 GCA_021847625.1 Chloroflexota bacterium | reverse complement strand
ACGTCGCATTCGTCGAAGGCTATGGTGAGCTTGGAATCGGCGTTGATGTAGAACGTCTGGCCCGGCTTTATCGCTTTGAACCCCGTGATGAATTCGCTGTCTTCGTACCAATAGAGTATGCCCTGGTCTTTGTTGGTAAGTTGCTTCATCTGAGCCAGGATGTAACTGCTGATCACGTCCACGTAGCTATCATCCTTGAACAGGCTTGGTAAGGTGATGATCATTTGATCCTTCAGATCAATGTTGTCGTAGGCTACGGTCTCTCTTCCGGAGCCCGCAATTTCCGTCTTGACCCCCTCTACTACGAGTAGGTCCTTGGATTGTGTCTTGATCTTGTAGTTGGTATACAGGGCAAGGACTTGAGGGCTGACTTCCTTCTGGCCGATGGTATCCAAGAACTCCTGGTATAGCTTGGTATTCTCATCCAGGTACTTCCGGTTGAGTGCCTGCTGCAACGCGTTGTCTTGCAGTCCTTCCACCGCCGGCACGGAAAAGTGAAGGGGAACACCGTCATGTCGCCTGTGGTCAGCGCGCACGGCAGCAGCTCCCTTCCCATATGCCAATCCCCGTACCCTCCAATGACTAGCTCTTGTGTTAGACAGTGAGTTGTGCATAAGCACGTGCCACCGGCATCCACAATAGACTGTTCGGATTTCCCATTCTAGTACTAAGACGTTCATCGAGGGCAAAAAGTCTGGACATACCGAAATCTTGAGGTGGGAGTCTAGAATCCCTGTAGAAGTGAGCGGCATTGCGGTACCCCGTTGAGTGAGCAAATACTCGAACGGCCCCACACCGACGGGGCAGAAAGGGCACCGAAGCGGTCCCCAGCCTAGCCTCACCTAGAGTGAGGCCAGCAGCTGTAGCTCGTCTTTAATCAGGCGCGTGATGAGGAAGTTCTCGGCGATGCGCCTCTGGCCCCGGGCGCCGATCTCGGCCGCGGCCCGGGGGTCTTCCAGCAGCTGGAGGACGCGGTCCGCCGTCTCCTCGACGGTATCGACCAGGAAGCCGCCCTCGCCGTCGGCCATCTGCTGGGGGATGCCGCCGACGCGGCGGGCCACGACGGGGGTTGACTTCCAGAGGCTCTCGGCCACCACCAGCCCGAAGCCTTCCCTGATCGACTTCTGGATCACGACGCTGGAGAAGCGCTGGAAGGCGTTGACCTCGACGTTCCCCACGCCGTTCAGGTTGGTGTAGAGGCGGATGCCAGGGTCGTCCTTGCTCGCCTCGACGATCTTGTTGTAGATGCCCCAGCCCTCGGGGTCGTCCAGGGCCATCGAGCCGACGAGGGCCAGCTGCAAACCGGGTATGCGCCTGCGCACCATCTTGTAGGCGTCGATTACTCCCAAGGGGTCCTTCCATGGATCGAATCGGGAGACCTGGGTGACCAACGGTCGGTCGATATCCACGCCAATCCAGTCGAGGATGCGCCAGGCAAGCTCGGAGGGGAGGGGCAGGTTCTTGGGGCTAAGAGGGTCGATGGCCGGGGCGATCAGGGTGACCTGGGGGATGTCAATGTCGTCAGGCACGAACTCCTTCATCGTGAACACGGCGGCGTTGTACTCCTCCACGAAGCCGCGCAGAAACTGCCATACCTCTTGATTGCGCCGGGAGGTGTCGATGTGGCAGCGCCAGACCCATTTGGCGCCGTTCTGGCCGTGGAGCTGGAGCAAGGCCGCGGGTTGGGGATCGTGTACTACTACGTAGTCGTAGTCGCGCTCCAGCAGCATGGCATTGCGCGCGCTATAGGCGAGATAGATCTCACGTGCCCTTTCGCTAAGCGTGCCCTCTGCCCCTTGCAGCAGGTTGTGGATGGCTTTCGTCACGCCGAAGAAGGACTCGTCGCCGTACATCACCTGCCACTCGATGTCGAGGCCGAGGTCGACCTGCAGGGGGACGGTCGAGCGGAGGAGCTCGGAGACGCCGCCGCCGTAGGGGGTGGAGCTGATGTGGGCGATGCGCTTCCCCTTCAGGGGCTCGGCGAGCTGGCGCAGCTCGTCCACGCCCTCCTTGCCGATCACTTCGCTGTAGGCATCGATGGATTGCACGCCAATGTCGACGAGCTGTAGCATCTGGAACCCCTCCCTATGGTGCGGCCGGACGGCCTTTCTAACTAGTTAGTAGCAGGGTTCATACCACAGGCGGGCGATCTCCTGCCAAAAGGCAGGGCGGGAGGAGGGAGAAAACCGTGGGGTAGGTTGGTGATTCTGGGTGCCCACCTACCCCATCACGGCGTTGGCTCGGGAAACCTAGTACGACGATACGTTCATCTCTTCCATGTGGCCCGTGACGAGGAAGACCACGCGCTCGCAGATGTTCGTCACGCGGTCGGCGATCCGCTCGAGGTTATGGGTGGCCCAGAGCAGGTAGGTCGCCCGCTCGATCGTGCGCGGGTCCTCGATCATGAAGCCCAGGAGTTCGTGGTAGATCTGGTCATAGAGGGCGTCGACCTCGTCGTCCTCGGTGCTGATCTTCTTGGCCAGCTCGATGTCGCGGGTAACGAACGAGTCGAGTGCCCGGCGCAGCATGTCCCGGCTCTTGTCCGCCATGCGCGGCACGTCGACGAGTGGCTTCAGCAAAGGCTCGGGGCCGTGCATGATGGTGATCTTGGCGATGCCCTCCGCGTGATCGGCCATGCGCTCGAGGTCCGTGATGATGCTGAGGATCGCGGCGAGCGTGCGCAGGTCGCTGGCCAGGGGTTGCTGCCTGGCGATAAGCTGCAGGCACTTCTCCTCGATATCGAAGCGTTTGCGGTTGATCACGGCGTCGTTGCGGATGACATGCCGTGCCAGCTCGAGATCCTGCTTCCTCAGGGCCTCGATCGATTGGTCGATAGACCAGTCGACCATGTTGCCGAGGGAAAGCGTCTCATCCTGAAGTCCGGCTAGTTGGCGATCGAAAGAAGCCCTGGACACTGACACCCTCCTGTGCGAGTCTCGAGCGATGAATCCTCATCGCGGCAGTTGTCAATATACCAATGACCCAAGTATTGACCAATTATAGAGTAATTATGGCCATTTGACTAGCCCCCGTGCGTGCGGTTCCCAGGCGTAGGCCCGGGACAGGATATCAGCGCGACCTCCCCTGCTACTTGGTAAGAGACGGCGGGCCGCGCCCTAGCGGCTAGGAAGGCGCGGAGAGCCGGGCGTGGTCCACGCCGCCGACCGTTTCCGGCGTGATCTCGACGATCACCAGCGGGCGCTTCTCCAGGTCCTCCTGCGTCAGTACGGGGGCCAAGCCTTCCGGGTCGTACTTCGCGACCAGCGCGCGTAGCGCCGCTAATCGTCGTTCCGGATCGTCGACTACCTTCGCCGCGCCAGTGACCATGGCGCTGTAGTAGTGGCCGGTGAAGCTACAGGCACGGGCCTGCGGTATGAGCCGCCACTCCGATTCTACCTGGAAACAGACCCGCGGGTTGGCCGTGATGTTGGCGAGCTTGCGACCCTGGGGGCTGCAGTGGAAGTAGACCCGCTCCCCATAGTACACGAAGTTCAGGGGCACCACGTAGGGCTCGTCGGCGTTGCAGGTTGCTAGATGCCCGACCTCTGCCCTCTCGAGAATCGCCAGGGCTTGCTCGCGTGATAGATCCTTGCGCATCGTCGTCCCTTTGCACTCCCCTCCAAACGGCGCTCTTCGCCAGGCTTACCCGGTTCGGCTAGCCGAACCGGCCGGTGATGTAGTCCTCCGTGCGCTTGTCTTTTGGTGTGGAGAACACCTCCGCGTGCGTACCGTACTCCACCAACTCTCCCATCAGGAAGAAGGCCGCCCGGTCGGCGATGCGGGCCGCCTGCTGCATGTTGTGGGTCACCACGACGATGGTGTAGTTCGGCTTGAGGGCGTGCATCAAATCCTCGACGGCCAGCGTGGCTACCGGGTCGAGGGCGGAGGCCGGTTCGTCCATCAGGATTATCTCCGACCCGGAAGCGAGCGTCCGCGCTATGCACAGCCTCTGCTGCTGCCCAAGGGCCAGGTCGAGGGCAGAGCGGTCGAGCTTGTCGTACACCTCGTCCCAGAGGGCGGCTCCGCGCAGGCTCTGCTCGACGAGCGAACGCAGATTGACCTCCCTGTCCCTCTCCTGCACGCGGGGCCCGAAGGCGACGTTGTCGAAGATGGACGTGGGAAACGGATTGGGACGCTGGAAGACCATCCCTACGCGCCGCCGCAGTTCCACGACATCGGCGTTGGGGGACAAGATGTCCTCTCCGTCGACCAAGACTTGACCCGTCGCCCGAGCGCCTGGTATGAGGTCGTTCATCCGGTTCAGCGTGCGCAGAAAAGTGGATTTCCCACACCCGGAGGGGCCGATCAGGGCCGTGATCTCGTGCTCGTGGATGGTGACGTTGATGTCGCGCAGAACATGCGCTTGCCCGTAACAGAAGTCTAGATTTCTGACGTCGATCTTGCCCGCCAATTATTCCCTGCCACTGCCAAGTAGACGCATCATCCGCCGCATTTTAGCATGTTTGCCCGGCCGGACGCTATCGGGTGCGGGCATTCTGGCATCTCCGGGAGCGGTAGCAGGGTCGCGAGGGGGCCCGCTTCCGGCCGGGGCGAGGGGAAGGCAGGAGGCAAGCCCGGCCGGAAGGATGCTCGGTGGCCGCTGGTTCCCCGTTACTGGCCCGGTGCAGGCGTTGCCGTCGGCTGGGGTAGCTCGGACGGTCCGGGGGTCGGGCTGGCGGCGCCGGGTGTCGCGCTGGGCGCCGGAGGCCCGGAAGGCGGCGGCGCGGAGATGGACGCTTGCTCGGGCCCGGGCGTCGCCGATGGACTAGCGTCCGGTCCCGGCGTCCCCGTGGGAGTCCCCGGCGTGCCCGTCGGCGTCTCGGTGGCAGGCGTCGGCGTCTTCGTCGGCGTGGGCGTGTGCGTTTGGGTGGGCGTGGGGGTATACGTCGTCCCCGGCAGTGGTGTCGGCGAAGGGGTCGGCGTGAGGGTGGGCGTCGGCGTGAGCGTGGGCGGGATTATGCGCACGACGACCGTCTTAGTTGGGGTTGCGCTCTCCAGGGGGGCCACGAGCCCGCCTGATATGGCCGCCGGCAAGCGCATTGCGGCCGTCAGCATCGCGGTGCCCACCGTGCCGAATAGCAGCAGGGCAAGAACTGCCGACACCCAGCCCAGGCCGCGCGCCCGGTCCTGCTGCGCCCGGCGGTCTATCCGGCGGCCCGGCTCTTCGGGCGCTCCCTGCCCTTCGCCCGTCTGGTTCTCGCCCGCCCCGGCGTTGGCCGTCGCGACGACCCGCGGCGTCGCCTCCTGATATCGGCGCAACGCCTGGAGCATCTCCTCGGCCGAGGACCACCTGTCTTCGGGCTGCTTGGCCAGGGCGCGCGTTACCAGACGCTCAAGGCTGCCGGGGATGCGGGGGTCGACCGCCCGCAATAGGGGAGGTTCCGCGTGCCGGTGGCGGGCGACGACGTCGGCCGCGTTGACGCCCGGAAACGGCGGCCGGCCGGTCAGCATGGTGAAGAGGAGAGCCCCGCAGGCGTAGAGGTCGGAGGCTTTGCTCGCCGGCTTGCCCGAGGCCTGCTCGGGCGATAGGTACAGCGCCGAGTCTAGGCTGGGCTCGCCCGGTTCGGACTGGCGCGCGCTTGGATGGGGTAGGCCGAAATCGCTGACCTTGATCGTCGAGTCGGCCGAGACCAGAATGTTTGCCGGCTTCAGGGACCCGTGCACCAGCCCCCGGCCGTGGGCAGCAACAAGGGCACTCAGTATCCGTTCCAAAATCGCCGCGCTCCGGGCCGGCGACAGCGTCCCGTGGACCTGCATGAGCGTCGCCAGATTGCCGCCCGTCACGTGCTCGACGGCGACGAAGTGCCTTCGATAC
>JAJZQK010000259.1 GCA_021847625.1 Chloroflexota bacterium | reverse complement strand
TGGTGTGGGACGCGGCGGACTTGAGCCAGTACCTGGGGCCGTGGCGGTTCCGCCAGGAGATTCGGGAGGAGGACGACGAGGTCGGAGTGGCTACCGGGCTTGCCTGGACGCCGACCGGGGGCGATGTCCTCTTCATCGAGACGAGTTGCGTGCCGGGCCGAGGCCAGCTGATCCTGACCGGCCAGCTAGGCGACGTGATGCAGGAGTCGGCCAAGGCGGCGCTGACGTACGCGCGCAGCCGGGCCGCCGAACTTGGCCTGCCGCCGGATTTCCATGAGAAGTGCGATATCCACGTGCACGTGCCGGCGGGGGCGATTCCCAAGGACGGGCCGTCGGCAGGCGTGACCATGGCAACCTCCATCGTCTCGTCGCTTGCCAAGCTGCCGGTGCACAAGGAGATCGGCATGACGGGCGAGATCACTCTGCGGGGAAAAGTCCTACCAATTGGCGGTCTCAAGGAGAAGGTGCTTGCCGCCCATCGCGCGGGGCTCGAAACGATCATCTTCCCGCGCGAGAACGAGAAGGACCTAGAGGAGATCCCCGAGCAGATTCGGCGCGAGCTTAACTTCGTTCCCGTCGGGCACATCGACGACGTGCTGAACTTGGCGCTGTGGCACCAGAAGCGGGCCGAGAAGGTGCACCTCGAGGTAAGCAGCAGCCAATCGGAGTCCGCGCCTCGCGCGGCGCACGAGGGCTGATAGACATCTACGTGGTTGTCTGGCGGTAGGGCGCGAGGCTAACCGGACAGATAGCCCCGATGACAGATAGCAGAAGGTGACCCAGCCGGACACCGTCCGGCTGGGTCACCTTCCCTCGATAACACGGTTGGAGCACCCGCGTCACGACGTCCCTTGCGAGGCACGGCAAGCCACCAAGCAAGGAGAGACGATCCCTGCTGGTCCCAAAACCCCTTGTCGCGGTCTTGCTCGCTACTGGCGCAGCTCGGTGCCTCCCGAGCGGAAGCTAGTGAGCTTCTGCCAGGTTTCGCGGCTTACCTCGCTTCGAGGCACGTAGCACGCACCCTCCGGCACCGCGTGTCCGTGGCGTCCGGACATCACGCCCTCCTCGGGGTGAGATAAGTCAAAATACTGCTCGTCTGAATCCAACGAGTCGCCCGTTTCGCAGATCGCAATGCGGCGGAGCTCGTCGTCACTGAAGCTGCGCAGCCAATCGAACCGTCGGCGCAGCATCGTCCCGGTCTCTTCACCTTTCTTGGCCACCCTGGTACCTCCATCGGTTCTGCATGTGCGAACTCGACCGCAGGAGTTGTGCCTGGGTCTGCCCAAAAGTAAAACGGCGGGTTTGTGCCCGCCGCTCTCTTCATGAACAAGACTTGCGCTTGGCGTCACTCCGACGCCTCGGCGCTTTCCGTGCTGCTCGTGGGGAACCTTAGCTCGCTCTCCGCGCTCTGCGGAGATGCCTGCGCTGGGCGCGCTTCGCTTTCACGCGCGCCTTCTCGGCGCGACTCAGGAACGTCTGGTGCCGTTTGTATTCTCGGAGAATGCCCTGACGTTCCACTACGGACTTAAAGCGCCGCAGCATGCCCTCGAAGGTCTCACCGTCCCGTTGCCTTACCTGCACGCATACCTCACCAACCTTCCGTGTTCCAATTCTCGTCTAACGCCATCCAACTATTGCGGTACTGCAGATAAGCCGTGGATTTGGCTGCCCTCTGAACCCAACCGCGGCGAAAGCCACGGATGATCCGGGCCGAGAGGGGCGTTGTTAACCTCGTCGTTCTGGAGGCCTGAATGCAGCTCTAGAACCGGCCAGATGACTCAACACCACCATTGTAGCCGGATTCGGCCCGCGGCGTCAAGCGACGGGCTTGCTCTTATCTTCACTCCACCCCCTCGAGCGTGCTAAAATTGAGGCCGTGATATAGCCACCACGGGCCATCGCGGCAACGTTCGCGGATCGGACGGCAACGGCCGAACAGAGGCGGAGGAGAAACGCAATGCAGCAAGATCACGAAAGTAGTACGCCGGGTGCGCCAGTAGCCCATCCCGCTCTCTCTCTCGCCCGACTTGCGGTCGAGACATATCTCCTAGAGGAGCGCATAGTCTCACCTCCCGCCGACTTACCGGCGGAGTTGGCGGAGCGGGCGGGTGTCTTCGTCTGTCTTAAGATGCACGGGGCACTGCGGGGCTGCATCGGCACGATCGAGCCGGTCTTCAGCACCATCGCCGAAGAGGTGATCCAGAACGCCATCGCCTCGGCCACTCGTGACCCTCGCTTCCCGGCGGTTTCCCAGCGGGAGCTGGCTGACCTCACTTACTCCGTGGACATACTTACCCTGCCCGAGCGCGTGGAAAGCCAGGCTGATCTGGACCCCAAGCTCTACGGGGTGATCGTGAGGAACGGCGCTCGTCGCGGCTTGCTGCTGCCCGACCTCGACGGGGTCGAGTCGTGCCGACAGCAGGTGGCCATTGCCCGCGCCAAGGCGGGGATCATGGGCAGCGAACCGGTGGAGCTGTTCCGGTTCATGGTCTGCCGGTACGAATAGCGCTGAAAGCCCCGAAGTCAGATAGTACAGATGCGGCCGCGAGGCCGATTGCCTCCCTATGGGCACCTGGTCCACGGTCCCTCGTCCTTGCCTCTTTGCCAGCCTACTGAGCGGAATGCCGCCGCGGCATTTATTGTATAATCTGCTTAGGTGCCGACTCGCCGAGTAGGCTGCAGCATGCTCTCTAGACGCTCGCGGCGGACGCTGCTCGGCGTCAGCACATGGAGCACCGGTAACCGGACCGGTGCCCACCGGCCGTACCGAGGCAGCAGGAGGCTTCCTAGATGAAAACCAGCATCGTCGCTCAGTCTGTCACTAGCGTCGAGGTCCCAATGGTCGTCGTCCATCTCTTCGAGGGAGAGACGGACCTGCTCGATGAGACCGCGGAGGTAGACACGGCCCTCGGCGGTCTCATCAAAGGCATGGTTGCGAACAAGGAGATCAAGAGCGAGCTAAACGAGGTGACCGTCGTTCATACCCTGGGACGCATTCGGGCGCCGAGGGTGGCGATTGTGGGTCTGGGCAAGAAGGATGAGTTCACGGTCGATCGGGCACGCCAGGCCGCGGGGAGTGTCGCTCGGCGCGCACAGCAGCTCAAGCTCGACCGCATCGCGGTGGTCGCCTTTGGCGAGCGATCCATGCTCACGCCGGCGGACGCCGGGCAGGCCATCGTCGAGGGGGCGACGCTGGCTACGTATCGCTATTTGCGCTTCAAGACCAAGGAAGAAAATGGCCCGCAGGAGCTCGCCGAGATTCTGGTCCTTGAGCGCGAGGCGGCGAGAATTCCTCGGATCGAGGAGGGCACCCGCAAGGGCGAACTGCTGGCCCGGGCCACGATCCTCGCTCGAGACCTTGTCAATGGGCCCGGAAACCTGGTTAACCCCACGTACCTGGCGGAGCAGACGCGCCAAATGGCCGAACAGCGGGGCATCGAGATTGAGGTCCTAGGGCCAGATGAACTGCGTGCCCGCAAGATGGGGGCCCTCCTGGGCGTGTCGCAGGGCTCGGCCCAGCCACCGCGGATGATCAAGATGCGCTACCGGGGCGCTAGCGATGCGAGCAAGATGCTGGCAATAGTGGGCAAGGGCATTACCTTCGATAGCGGCGGCATATCAATCAAGCCTAGCGCCAATATGGAGCAGATGAAGGACGACATGTCCGGTGCGGCGGCGGTCATCGGGGCTATGCAGGCCATCGCCGATCTCAAGCTGCCGGTGAACGTGGTCGGCATCATCCCGGCCACGGAGAACATGCCCAGCGGTAGCGCCTACAAGCCCGGCGACGTGTTGACGGCTATGAACGGCAAGACGATCGAGGTCGTGAATACCGATGCCGAGGGAAGAGTGGCGCTGGCCGATGCTCTGGCCTACGCCGTCCAGGAGGGGGCAGATGCGATTGTGGATCTGGCGACCCTCACCGGGGCCTGCGTTATCGCCCTCGGCAGCTGGGCATCGGGGCTCATCAGCAACAACGATCAACTGGCGGGGGCTCTCGAACAGGCGGGACGACGAACGGGCGACCGACTCTGGCGGCTCCCCTCCTGGGACGAGTACGCTGAACAAAACAAGAGTGACATCGCTGACGTGAAGAACAGCGGCGGCAGGCCGGCGGGTACAATTACGGGCGGCCTGTTCCTTACTCCGTTCATAGACGACAAGCCCTGGGCCCATATCGACATAGCCGGCACGGCCTGGCTCGAAAAGGACCGTCCATACGCGCCGAAAGGGGCGGCCGGCGTGGGGGTGAGACTGCTCGCGGACTTCGCGGAAGAATGGGCAAAGAGCCCAGCCATATAGTATACTACTGCCGATTCCGGAGCTGGCCCATTGAGAACCTTGGTGATGACCGAAGCGAAATCTGGCTAGGGGGTGGCGAAGTGAAGTTGGTGTTGGCCATTGTGCCTGCTGACGATGCCGGTGGGATTACGGACGTGCTGTCGCACAAGGAAATCGGGGTGACCAGGATCAACACCGTCGGCGGCTTTCTCCGAAAGGGAAACGCGACGCTGCTGATCGGCGTTGAAGATGACCGCGTCGGCGAAGCAATCGACATCGTCGACTCCAAAGCCAGGGCCGGCCGACGCTTTGTGTTGAACGTCGAACGCTACGAGAGAGTCTAGCCACCGCGCCTTGGCCGCCTAGCGGGGATCAGACCCTCTGGCTTGTTTGCATGTAAGCGGCGTCTGACTGGAGCGTCCGGTTCGACGTCGTCTGGTGGCTATGGCCAGGAATGGCGCGGTCGTTTCCCCTGGGGATAGCGAAAGGGCGGAGTTGCGTGCTCCGCCCTCTTCTTGCGCCCGTCGATCAGGTGTTCGCCGGCCCTGGCGCCTAGCGGCGGGCACCGTTGGCAGTCCCGGCCGGTTGCAGCCGCGGCCGCCTGAAGAGGCGCCCGACCTCGCCGTTCTCCCACACCACGAGCAGCTGGCTCGCGTTGAAGATCGACGAGTAAGTGCCGCTGATGATGCCGATCAGCAGGGCGAGCGCGAAGTTGCGCGTAGTCACTCCCCCGAACAGAACAAGTGCCGCAAGGACGAACACGGCCGTCAGCGAGGTGTTGAGCGACCTGCCCAGCGTCTGCAGAATGCTGTGATTCACCACGGCATCGAACGATTCGCCGGCATAGCGGCCCACGTTCTCGCGAATGCGGTCGAACACAACGATTGTGTCGTGGACGGAGAAGCCGATGACCGTCAACACTGCCGTAACGAACAGCGAATCGACCTCCACGTTGAAGAGCTTGCCCAAGATGGAGAAGACGCCAAGAACGACCAGCGCATCGTGGAGCAAGGCGATGATCGCGCAGACGCCGAAGCGGAAGGGCTTCGGCACTTTCCGGAAGGCCCAGGTGATGTAGATAAGGATACCGATAGACGCCGCGGCGATTGCTAGGAATGCCTTGTCGCGAATCTCACTTCCCAACGATGGCCCCACGGATTCAAACCGCACTGTCTCAAACGTCCCGAAGTGGGAGGTCAAGGCCTGGTTCAGGAGCTCTCGCGTTCCGGCCGCGGTCCCGGATTCGATGTCCTTGGCCCGCACGAGGATCATGTGTTCGCCAGAGCTCTGCACCACGGCGTCAGGAAGGCCGTTGTCGGCGAAGAGGGTGCGAACCTCCGCGGGAGGCACATCTTGCTGGAATCGCATCTCCCAGATCGTGCCGCCGGTGAAGTCCACACTGAGCTTGAGGCCGGGCGCCATCAAGAGCGAGATCACGCCCGGGACAATGATTACTAGGGAGAGCAAGAAATACCAATATCTGCGACCAACGAAATCTATCACTTGTGTCTGCCCCTCGTAAGCCAGGCCATGCTGAGCGGCGGGCTTGTAG
>JAJZQK010000258.1 GCA_021847625.1 Chloroflexota bacterium | reverse complement strand
GGGGCAATGCAGGCTCTGCCGGCGCCCCTGTCATCCCCGCGCAAGCGGGGATCCAGCCCCCGGTCCGGGCGAGCACCGGATGGATTCCCGCTTACGCGGGAATGACTGGAACCGGACGGCTACCGGCTTTGGCTGAAAGCGGCCAAGATGACGGCCTACTCCTGTCGTAGGGGCCGGACTCCGTGCCGGCCCCGGGCTGACTGAAAGTGAAAAGGGCCGGTGTAAGCCCGGTCCGCCTCAGGCGGACCGGGCGGGGACCCAGTCCCTGCCCCTACAACCCGGCGGCAGCATTTGTAGGCGAATGACGGCGGAGCGGCAGTTGGACTATTCTACCGGCTGGCCATGCCGCATGGACAAGGCCGGATCATTTAGTCCGTACGCTCTCTAATGGGAAGGGTCGGTGATGGAGGATGCAACTCAACTTCACGCGCGGCGTGCAGGCGCAACCTAGGGGGCACGCCCTCGTCTATTTCCACGGCGGTGGGCCGGGTGGGGAGGTGTTGGCCACCTACCTGGTGGTGCCGCCGGTGCCGTTGAACCTCGCCAAGTACATGCCGCCGATGTTCGCGAGCGGCATGCCGATGGGCGAGATGCAGAACGTCTCGGCGGTGCCTTTTCCGCCCATACCGGAGAAGGTGGAGAGCGTTTCCTACCTGGAAAGGCTGGCGGAGGTGCGCGACGACGACCTCATCGAGGGGGGCACGGTCGACGTGGAGGACATGCAGCGGGCCCTCATGGCCACGAGCGAGGCTGCCCGCCAGTACCTTGATCTGTACGAGAACTACCTACGTAGCCTGCCCGCCGCCTCGGCACCGGCCGAAGAAGAAGAGACCTACGAGGTCGACGACGTCCTGTTCAGTCTGATGAGCGAGCGCCAACGCTTGGGCGAGCTGGCCAAGCTCACGGGGAAGCTCCGTTACGCGCTGGACGGCGGCGACACGCGTCAGGTCAAGGAGACGATCCGCGAGATGGAGGCGCTGGGCAAGTATGTGCCGGAGAAGTACCGCGTGCGTGACTTGATCGCGGTGGCGCAAGAGCCCGGCCAAAGGGGGCAGCGGCTGAGCCAGCTCTACGTCGAACGCTGCTATCGGCTTGCCGACGAGGACTACGCCAGCCTGCGCCGGATCGAAGAAGAGATCAAGAGCATGGAGGAGTGAGGGTCGCGCTACAGGTTGGTTACCAGTGGCTAGCTAGTGTGTTCCCCGGACATTTGCCTGACCAACAAGACTGACGACGGTGGCACAGCCCGTGCTGTGCTTGGGGTAGTTGTTGGCAAGGCAGGGACGGAACGAGTACATGGAATACAAAGACTACTACAAGATACTGGACGTCGGCAAAGGTGCCTCCCAGGAAGAGATACGGTCGGCCTATCGCCGCCTGGCGCGCCAGTACCACCCCGACGTCAATCCGGACAACAAGGAGGCGGAGGCCAAGTTCAAAGAGGTCAACGAGGCCTACGAGGTGCTGGGCGACGCCGAGAAGCGCAAGCGCTACGACGAGCTCGGCTCGCGCTGGCGGGACTATGAGACCTGGCAGCGATCTCAGCAGCAGGCCGGACGCGGCCAGCAGCCCTTCGACTGGGGCCAGTTCGGCTATGAGACGCCCCAAGGGGGCGGGTTCCGCTACCAGCGGGTTAACCCGGAGGACCTGGAGGACCTCTTCGGCGGGTCCTCGCCCTTCTCGGACTTCTTCACCACCTTCTTTGGCGGCGGGGCGGGGCCGCGAACCCAGACGCGGCGCCCGCAGACGGCCGGCCAGGACCTGGAACAGCCGGTGGAGGTGAGTCTCGCCGAGGCCGCGCGGGGTACCACCCGCGTGTTGCAGTATCAGCTGCCGGGAGGCCAGGTGCGGCGCGTAGAGGTGACGATCCCACCAGGGGTCGACAACGGCACGCGGGTGCGCATGGCTGGCCAAGGTATGCCGGGATACGGTGGCGGGCCGGCCGGCGACCTCTACCTGGTCGTCGCCGTCCCTCCCGACCCGCGGTTTGACCCCGGGGCGCCGACCTCTACACGGAAGTGCGCGTGCCCCTGGCCACGGCCGTCCTCGGCGGCGAGGCGCGGGTGCCGACGCCGGAGGGGCGGACGCTGGCGCTGACCATCCCGGCCAACACCCAGGACGGGCGGGCATTCCGCCTGCGGGGGCAGGGGCTGCCGCTGCTCAACAACCTCGGCCAGCGGGGCGACCTCTACGCCGAGGTGCACGTGTCGTTGCCCGAGCAGCCGACGCCACGCCAGCGCGAGCTGCTGGAGGAGCTGGCTCGCCTGGAGACGGCGACCTCGGCCGGCAGCGGCCGGCGGGAGTCGTAGGGAAGGCGAAAGGAAGAAACGGCATGGAGCGGGACGGCGAGCGCGTGACCTACTATCGCCTGGAGGTGGTGGCCCGGATGTGCGGGTTCACCCCCAGCGGCCTGCGGCGGCTGGAGCGGGCGGGCCTGGTGTGCCCCGCCCGGCGGGTGGGCAACACGTATCTGTACGGCGAGCGTGAGGTCGTGCTCTTGCGCAAGATCCGCCGTCTCCGGGCCGATCTGGGCGTGAACCTGGCCGGCGTAGCCGTGATCCTGCGCCTGACGGAAGAACTGGCCGAGGCCCGCGCCGCCGCCCGCCAAGCGCAGGTCAAACGTCCCCAGCCGGCGGAGTCCGAGGAGTGAGACGAGGGAGAATTCGCCCTGGTCGAGCCCTCCTCGTCTCACTACTCTGCCCTAACATCGACGGTAGCCTTACTACCCCTGGAACGCCTTGAAGCCGGCGTCGTAGACCCTCGTGACCTCGCTCAGCGATTCGAGCAGCTTGCCTTCGGCCAGCAGGGCGTCCGCCCGGGCGAGGCCGCGGGGCACCTCGGGGTCGGCGGTCAGCGGCAGGGCGCTGGTGGTGAGATCGGCGAGCAGCCTACGCTCGCCGGCCCGGTTCAGCCCGAGGTAGGGCAGGCTGTCGTACCACAGCAGGCGTTCCTCGAGGCCGCCGAACGGCTGACGCTCGCGCGCCATCCAGGCTAGCCGCACGCCCAGCTCGGCGGCCCGCTGCAAGGCGGCGTCGAGATTGAAGCGGGTGACGGGAAGGGGCTCGATCGCTCGCATCTGCATCATCTGGAAGAAATGGTAGACCGGTCGCAGACCAGAGATAAGGCCATTGCCCGTACCTCCGGCGATGCCGATGCCGAGCGCGGGCAGGCCCTGCACAGGCGCAGACCTAGCGAAGACCCTGAACATCTTGAGGATGAGGTACTTCGCCATCCCGCTAGTGTCCCACCAGTAGACGGGCGTCCCCAGCACCAGGGCCCCGCAGCCGATGATCTTCTCGCTCAGGTACTCGAAGGCGGCATCCTCATAGGTGCACTTCTTGTTGTTCTGGCAGACCCACGGCAGACAATCCTTACAGGGGGCCACCACGTGGTCGGCCATCTGAATGAGTTCCGTACGGGCCCCCGCCCTGGCCGCCCCTTCCAGGGTCGCCGTCACCAACCGGTTGGTCCTCCCCTCCCGGTTCGGGCTACCTACCAGGCCTAGTATCGTTCCATCACCTGCCATCGACGAGCCTCCTCCCTCTCACACTCCACGATCGGACCGGCAGACAGACAAAGGCAGATCCGATCATACGCCGGGTATTATAGCCTATACTCGACAGTTCGCCTATGGCCGGGGAGTGGGCGTGCCGGGCACGAAGTAGTCGTAGACGGCGCGGGAGACCTCGGCGATGTCCTCGCTGCCGGTGTGTTCCTCCGGCAGGCCGTCGAGGAGGATGGCGATAGCGTACGGCCCCGTGGGGGCGTAGACGATCCCCACGTCATGGCGGAGGCCGTCCAGGTTGCCGGTCTTGTGGGCAATCGGGACTTCCATTGGCAGAAGGACGGGCAGTCTGTCGTTGATCTGCTGCTGCAGCAGCGGCTTCAGCATTGCCCGGCTATCCTCGCGCGACAGCGCCCGGCCCGTGGCGATCATCTCCATCAGGCGCAGCATATCGATGGGCGAGGTGCGGGTGCCGTTGTTTATCTCCGTCTGCTTGAGCCCCAGGCGCTGGAAGCTCTGGTTGATCTCCCAGATGGGCAGCTTCTCCAGCAGGGCGTGGGCGCAGGTGTTGTCGCTGACCGTTATCGCTCGTTCCACGGCCTCCCAGACGGTGACTTCCTCGCCGGGCTCCATGGTTGGGTCCCCATCGCCATAGCCGTAGGCGGCCTTCTCGCTGATCGTCATCTTGTCGGCGAAGGAGAGCTTGCCCGATTTGACCTGCTCGAAGGCGCCGTACATCAGGTTCAGTTTGTAGAGGCTGGCCGCCTCGAATTGGCGGTCGGCGTTGTAGGTCGCGAGCTCGCCCGTCGTCAGGTTCTTGACGGCGATGCCGAAGTTGCCCTCCTTGCCGGCGACCGCGCGCGCGATCAGATCCGTCAGCGGCGCGCTTGGCTTGTCCGCGACGGTGGCCAGCAGGGGGACGGCCGGCGGGGTCGGCAGCGGTACGCCCGTGCCGAAGGGCACCGGCCTCCGCGTTGCCGGTGGTGTCAGCGTCGGGCTTGGCGTCGGGGTGCTCGTCGGCGGCCGTATTGTCGGCGTGTCCGCGGGCAGCGGCGTTGCGCTTGCCTCGGCGACCACCGTCGAGGGTCTAGGCGTGCTGGTGGCGGAGGGTTCCTTGCCTGGCGCTTGCTCGGCAGGAGGGCCACCGATAGCGCCACAGGAGAGGCCGCTCGTTCCGATCAGGAACAGCGACAGCAGAAGGAGCACGCTCAGGAACCACCGTCGTCGGTTAGGAGCCATAATCGTCGCTCTATCCGGGGGCGGGCATGCCGGCCGGCGCGCCCGCCTGCCCCATAACTTGTACTTGCTTCTGGTCTTGCCTCAGTCGCTCGGGCCCAGGTGGGCTATCGGCACGTGCACCACGGTCGGCCGGTCGGCGGCCAGGCCCTGGCGCACGGCCTCCACCAGCTCGGAGGCCGATTCCGCCCGCAGGCCCAGCGCCCCGAAGGCCTCGGCCACCTGATTGTAGCGCACCGCTCCCAGGCGGCTGCCGAGGACGCCCTTGGCGCCGTACTGCTTGTATTGCGCGCTGGCCACGATTCCCCAGGTCTTGTCGTCGGCGACGACGGCCACGAAGGGGAGGTGCTGCCGCGCCGCCGACTCTAGTTCGGCGATGGTGAAGCCGAAGGAGCCGTCGCCGGAGAGCAGGATCACCGGCCGGTCCGGGAAAGCTAGGCGGGCGCCCAGGGCGCCGCCGAGCCCCCAGCCGACGACGCCGCTCGCCCCGCAGGTCAGCCAGTTTTCCGGATAGCGGTCGCCGAGGACCATATGCACCCATTGGCCGATGTTCCCGCCGTCGACGAGGAAGAGCGTGTTCTCGTCCAGCAGCAGTCGCAGCGCCTCGACGACGTGGTGGCCGGTAAGGGGCGGCGTCTCCGGCAGCGGGCGGTCCCATTCGGCCCTGAAGGCGAGGTAGCGGCGGCGGGCCTCGTCGTGCCATTCCGTGTAGGGCGCCATTCCCCGGCGCTTCATCTCCAATGCCAGCGCCTTCAGGGCCGAGCGCGGGTCGGCCTGGATGGCCACGTCCGGGGCGACCCCCTGCCCGAGCTCTGCCGGGTCGACGTCCACGCGGACGAGCTTCACCCCGGCGGCGACCGCGGGCGGCTCCAGGTAGCCGACCCGGTAGTCGATTCGGGCGCCGACGAGGAGCACCAAGTCGGCGTCGGATAGCACGTCAGGGCTGCCGCTCGCCGCGCCGATGACCCCTAGGAAATGGGGCGCCGGTCGAGCGATGGCAGAGCGGTCCCAGATGGGCACCATCACCGGTATCTTCAAGGCCGAGGCGAGTTCGGCCAGCATGCCGCCGGCCCGGGCATAGAAGACGCCGCTGCCG
>JAJZQK010000257.1 GCA_021847625.1 Chloroflexota bacterium | reverse complement strand
CGAAAGCGGGGGTCCAGGCAGCCATCGGCGGATTTCCTGGATGCCCGCTTGCGCGGGCATGACGATCTCTGGGGAGTCCGCCTTCACTAGACTGTCACTCTGTCGGCGAACCATCCCCTCAGATCAGCTCCGCCAGGTCGGTCCAGAGGGACTCGGGAATGGGATAGTCCGCTATCTCGATGGTCTGGCGCACGCGCTCCGGCCGCGAGACGCCGACGATGGTGGAGGTGACGCGCGGGTCGCGCAGGGAGAACTGCAGCGACGCCGCCGCGAGCGGCACGTCATACCGCCGGCAGGCGGCCTCGATGCGCCTAGCCTTCTCCAGCAACTCCGGCGAGGCCTCCGCGTAGCGATAGCGGGGATAGGCGGCAGGGCCCTTGGCCAGGATGCCGCTTCCGTAGGGCGCGCCGTTCAGCACGGCCAGGCCGCGGGTGGAGGCGAACTCTATCGAGGGCTCGGCGTCGTGCACCAGCAGGTTGTAGCGGTTGTGGGTGATGACAGCCTCGAACTTCCCCGTGTCGACGTAGCGCATGAGCAGGTCGACGTCCCAGGCGGCGACCCCCAGGTGCTCGATTACTCCCTCTTCCTTCAGCTGCTCCAGGGCCTCCAGGGGGCCGCCGGAGGCGTTGACCCACTCCCAGGTGGACTGGTCGGGGTCGTGCAGGTAGACCATCTGCAGGCGCTCCAGGCCCAGACGGCGGCGGCTCTGCCCGATGCTCTCGCGCACCTGCGCCCCGCTGAAGTAGGTGGGCGTCACGTGGTCGCGTCCCGTCTTCGTCTGCAGCACGAACCCTTCCGGAAGGCCGCCGATCTCGCGGAGGACGACGCCGAGGCGGCGTTCGCTTTCACCGCTGCCGTAGAGGACGGCGGTATCGATGTAGTTGACCGGCGCGGCGAAGATGGCCCGCGCGGTGGCTAGGGCCTGCTCTTCGTCAACCCCGTAGCCGTAGGTGCGCGGCTGGTTGCCGAGGGGCGCACAGCCGATGCAAACGGGATCGACCACCAGGCCGGTGCCGCCAAGTGGTCGCCGGGACCATCTGGATAGAACGGAGCGTTGTTGCATTCCCTATCACTCCTAGATGCACATTGTCGTTTATCGTTTACCCGATTAGAGGCCGCAGCTCTTCCCACAGCGGCTCCGGGATCGCCATCTTGGCGTATTCCACCGTCTGCGCCACCCGTTCCGGCTTCGTCATGCCTGCCACCGTCGAGGTGATCCTGGGGTCGCGCAGCGAGAACTGCAGGGCCACGGCAGCCAACGGCACGTCATAGCGCCGGCATACGGCCTGGATGAGCCGCGCGCGCTCGATAATCTCCGGCGAGGCCTCCTCGTAGCGAAAGCGCGGGTACTCGTCGGGGCCCTTGGCGAGGATACCGCTGCCGTAGGGCGCCGCGTTGACGACGCCCAGGCCCTTCTTGGTGGCCACGTCGAGCACCGGCCCGGCGTCGACGCTCAGTAGATTGTAGTGGTTGTGGGTAAGCACGACCTCGAATAGGTCCAAATCCAGGTAGCGGAGCAGGACGTCGGTCGCCCCGCCTGCCACGCCCAGGTGCTCGGCGATGCCCTCTCGCTTAAGCTGCACGAAGGCTTCCAGGGGGCCGCCGGGGGCGTTCACCCACTCCCAGGTCGTGCGGTCGGGGCCGTGCAAGTAGAGCATCTGCAGACGGTCCAGGCCAAGCAACCGCAGACTGCGCTCGACACTGGCGCGAATGCCCTTGGCGTCATAGTACTCCAACGTCTGCGGATTGCGTCCGGCCTTGGTGGCGAGCACGAACCCCGGCGGCAGGCCGCCCATCTCGCGAAGGACGATGCCGATACGCCGCTCAGCTTCGCCGTCGCCGTAGAGGCCGGCAGTGTCGATGAAGTTGATGGGCTCCGCGAAGGCGGCGCGCAGGGTGGCCAGGGCCTGTTCCTCATCCACCGTGTAACCCATGGTGTCGGGCATACTGCCAAGCGGCGCACAGCCGACGCCGATGGGATGCACGAAAAGTCCCGTCGAGCCCAATTGGCGCTTCGGCAATTCACCGGTATTCGAGTTTGGCATGGTACAAGGAACCTCCCTATCGCTAGTCTTGCTGGTATTATCGGCAATCGCTCGTGATCCGTCTATACACGGTCATCGGCTACTGCTGCTCGTCGTCGGCAGCCGCTCCCCGCCGCTGCCCCGGCACGTAGGTGAACGGTTCGCCCCAGGCCTGTGGCAATTGGCTGACGGTGCCGGACTCGCGGGCCGAGGCCAGCAGCGCCAACACATCCCACAGGATTGCCAGCTGGCCCTCCCGGTCGCCAGGCCTACCGAACGGATGGCCGAGCGGAAGATCGAGGAACGCGGCCCGCGGGGCCCGGATGAGCTCCAGCACGTCCAGCATCATGCCCACGAAGACGGTAGGCAGCCCGCGCCGCTCGATTCCCCGCGCGATCAGCCCCACGGACTGATGGTCGCGCGGTCAGCCGGGGACGAGCAAAACGGCATCCGCCCCCTGCTCCCGGCAGCGGCCAAGGAGTTCCTCCGCCACTTCGGTCTGCAGCCTCTCCGGCGTGGCCGCCTCGCGCCACCGGCCGATGCCCATCGCGAAGGCCGTCGGGCAGGCGCCGCCGACGAACCCCTCCTTCGCCAGCTCCCGCAGCCTGGCCAGGGGGAAGAGGCAGTTCATGTCCTTGTCCGCGTCGGCGTGGTTGAAGTAGTCATAATTGACAACCAGGGCATCGGCCGGTGAGTCCAGCGGGACCTCGCGGATGCTGAAGTCGTCGTGGCCGTGCCTGCGGAACGGCTTCTGGTCGCAGCGGGAAATGCCGGCGGACGCGACCAGGGCGATTCGGCACTCGGCGAGCGGCTTGGCCAGCGGCGTCCAGGGGGTATCCGTGGGGTGATACAGGGGGTACGGCCCCAGCCCTTGCCGCTCGTAGTAGGCCTGCATTATCGGGATGTACTCTATCGGTGCCATAACCTTACCTCCAGCAGGTGGTTTCGCTAATGATAGCACCTAACCCGCCGCCATGCTTGCCGCCAGATCCTCCATTTGCTCGTCGGACCCCGAGATTACCAGCACATCCCTTTCCTGGAGGTCCTGGTGCCGGGAGGGGTTGACGATCAGGTCTTCGCCCCGCACAAGTATCAACGGCGTAACGCCGAAGCGGCCCTTGAGGTCGATATCCTCCAGGTGTTTGTCGGCGAACACCTTGGGCAGCACGATCTTGGCGATCCCATAACCCTGCATCACCTGCATATAGTCCACCAGGTTGGGCGTCCCCAGCGTGTGGGCCACCCTCACGCCGGTGTCAGATTCCGGAAAGACGACGCTGTCCGCGCCTATTCGGTCCAGTATCTCCGCGTGGAGGTAGTCGTTTGCCTTGGCGATCACGTTGCCTACCCCCAGCTTCTTCAGGAGGAGGGTCGTCAAGATGCTACTCTTGATGTCCGTGCCGATGGCGACCACGCCGATGTCGAAACTGCGCACGCCCAGTTCCGCCAGGGCGTCCTCGTCGGTGGCATCTGCCTGCGCTGCCTGGGTCACGTCCTCGGCGATGTCCTCGACCCTCTTGAGGTCAGAGTCGATCCCGAGCACTTCGTGGCCATTCGCCGCCAGCGTGCGCGCGAGGCTACTCCCGAACCGGCCCAACCCGATGATGACGACGCTTTTTCGCTTGGCCATTCTTCATCACCTAACCTATCCTCACATGCGACTCCGGGTACTTGAACGTTTCCGGCTTTTCCCGCTGCGCCAGGGCGAGGGCCGTGGTCAGGGGACCCAGCCGTCCCACGTACATCGTCACGATGGTCAGCGACTCTCCGACTAGCGATAGATCTGGCGTCAGGCCCGTGCTGAGGCCGACCGTACCAAAGGCCGATGTCACCTCAAAGAGCAACGGGAAGACGGGATAGCGCTCTGTCGTCGTGAGCGTCACGGAACCCAGGAAGATGATACCTAGACCCAGCAGGGCGACGGCCAGCGCGCGGCCCACGGCATCGGCGGGCAACTCGCGGTTGAATATGGCGACGGACCTTCGTCCCTGCATAGCGGACCAGACGGCCGCCGTCAATACGCCGAAGGTGCCGACTTTGATGCCGCCGGCGGGCGAGCCGGCCCCACCGCCGATGAACATCAGCCCGATTATGAAAAGCAGGCTGCCCTGCGTCATAAGGCCTACGTCGACGGTGCTGAACCCCGCCGTCCTGGGGGTCGCGGCCATGAAGAAGGAGTTCATCACCTTCAGGGGCAGGCTCATAGGCCCCAGGGTGGCCGGATTGGTGTACTCCAGCACCAGGATGCCGAGGGTGCCCGACACTAGCAGGGAGATGGTGATGAGGAGGACGAGCCTCGTGTCGAGAGCAAGGTGGCGGTACGCTCGCAGCTCGCGCAGATTGAGGATGACCGTATAGCCAAGGCCGCCCACGATCAAGAGGGCGGCGATGGTAAGCACGATAATCGGATCGTCGCTGAACGGGGTGAGCGAGCGGAAGCCGCCCACGATGTCAAGGCCCGCGTTGTTGAAGGCCGAGACGGAGTGGAATAGCCCCATCCAGGCCGCGGTGCCGAGCGGGTAGATCCACAAGAACCGCAGGAAGAGGACTAGGGCGCCGATGCCCTCGGCGATGGCCGTCACCACCACCACGTGCCGGGCCAGGCGTACCGCGCCCCCCAGGGTTGGCGACCCCTGGGCAGCGCTAAGGACCATCCGGTCCACGAGGCCAACGCGCCTGCCCATTATGGTGAAGAGGAACGTGGAGGCGGTCATGAAACCCAAACCACCGATCTGAATGAGGGCCAGTATCACGGCCTGTCCAAAAGGTGACCAGTAGGTCGCCGTGTCGACGACGACGAGCCCGGTAACGCAGACCGCCGAGGTGGAGGTGAAGAGGGCGACGAGGTACGGCGTGACCGTACCCCCCCGATTGGCAACCGGCAACGTGAGCAGCAGCGACCCCACCAATATGGTGACGAGGAAGCCAAAGGCCAGTAGAAGAGGAGGCCGCACGGGGCGCCGAAAACCGGGCCCCTTCGCGATCGTTACCTTCTCAGGCTTGGCAACGGTCCTGCGAACAACCCGTTCTCTTGGCCGGCCCCCTGGTCGACCGGCAAAAGCATCCTTCGCCGGTCTCCCTTGTCCAAACGCATCCGGATTCAATAGGGGTCTGGTAACCTCGTACGCCTAGAGTGGCGCCTTCTGCCGTGAACACCGAAACCGCCGTTCGTCTTCGTCGACAGCCAGTTCCGCCCCACCATCTGGCTGTTCCCCTAACGGCGACCCCCAGATTATATAATAACTACGAGGGGAGTTGCCTGCCTGAATGCCATCCGAATCGTCCGCGCGTCACACATCGGCAGGCTCTCCGCCGAAGCTTGGCCCGGAGAGGATGCCGTCTTCACGAAGGAGGACGCGAATTGCGAGCGGGCACCGACTACGACGCGATCATCGTTGGGGGCGGGCACAACCTCTCGCTCGACCGGATGCTCTTCTTCCGCCCATTGCCGGAGCTATCCGGCTACCGCACGCCGATCAAGGGGCCGTACCTGACGGGCGCCAGGACCCACCCCATCGGCGGCGTCACGGGCATGGCCGGGCGCAACGCGGCCCGGGTGGTCCTCGCCGACTGGGAACGCCCGCGCAGGCTGTGGCAGTCGGGGGCCGCCCTCGCCGTGGGCGGGGCAGCGCTGGCCCTGGCCGGGGTGGCCGGGCGTCGGGCGCGTTGAGGAGAGTCGTCGGGCGCCGGGGTTGCCCGGCGCCCGACCAGTTCTGCTACTTGTTGAGCCAGATGTTCGCCACGAGCGGGACGTTGTCCATGTCGTAGCCAAAGCCGTTGACGTAGGAGCCGTAGGCCCATGGACGCGAAGACT
>JAJZQK010000256.1 GCA_021847625.1 Chloroflexota bacterium | reverse complement strand
GTTTCGTGCCACCAGCTCCTCCAGTCCGGGCTCGTAGATTGGCATAATGCCCCGGCGCAGAGCATCCGCCTTCTCCCGGCTGCGGTTGAGGAAGATCACCCGGTTCCCCATGTCCGCCAGACAGGCCCCCGTGACGAGTCCGACGTAGCCTACCCCGATCATACAGATGTTTCGCATAGCCCTCCTCGCTCCTTGAGATATGTAGTAAGCAGTACCTCAGTACAGAAAGCATGGTTCAGCGCCCCTGTGGTTGAGGCCGCCCTGCCGTAGCGCACGGCGCATACACGTGGTTACGCCGAGTCGGCCGCTACTCCGGCCACAAAGCGGCCTGGCAGTTCCTTGCCCCAGGCCACGCTCGCCAGAGCCACGCCCTCTCTCTCGAAGTGAAAGTCCATCTGCCGCAGACCGAGACCCTCAAGAGCTTCGGCCACCTGCTCCTGGCGTTCCTCGTGACAATAGAGGAGCAGGAAGCCGCCACCGCCCGCGCCCGTGATCTTGCCACCCCCGGCGCCGTTGGCGAGGGCCGCCTCGTAGATCTCGTCGATGCGCGAATTGGTGATGCCTGTTGCCAAGCGCCTCTTCTCCTGCCATCCCTTGTCCAGCAGCTGGCCCACTCCGTCGAGGTCGCCAGCCTCCAAGCAGCGACGGACTTCCATCGCTGCCTCCTTGATCCTGTGCAGGCCCTCGCTGGTCGGTCCCGGGCCCTGGGCGGTGGCCTGCTGCTGTTTCTTGAGGATGTCCGTGGAGTTGCGAGCCGAACCGGTGAAGAACAGCATGAGGCGCCGATCAAGCCGTTGGACCGTGCTGGGCGGGACCGGGAGGGGTTCTATTGTCACCTCTCCCTTTGTGAAGGTGATGGCGTTCAAGCCACCGTAGGCAGCGGCGAACTGATCCTGCTTGCCGATCGGTGCCCCCAGCTTCCCGATCTCCACCCGGCAGGCTGTCTCGGCCATCTGATGGCGAGAGATTGGTGTTCCTAGGTAGCCGGTTACCGCCCGCACGAGGGCGACGGCGACGGCGCTGGAGGAACCAAGGCCGGTGCCGGGCGGCACCTCCGAGGCGACGAAGAGCGCCGTGCCGCCATCGACGCCGAACTCGTGGAGTACGGCTCGCGGCAGTGCCAGGTCGCCATTCCAGTCCATCGGCTTGCCGTTATGGTGGCGGTAGAAGATCTGATAATCGGCGGAGGTAATCTGCGCATCGCCAGAACCGTTCGGCGCGATGTGGGCGTAGACGTACTTGTCTATGGTTGTCGAAACGACCATCCCGCCGTAGCGCTCGTAGTACGCCGGTAGGTCGGTCCCGCCGCCCGCGAAGCTAATGCGCAGGGGCGCTCTCGCTATGAGCATAATGGCTCTCCTCCCTATGTCTTCTGGCCCAGCGAGATGAGCGGCTTGTCGTTTCCAGCGTGTGTGGCCAACCTAACCTTGCCAGCCGCGGCGTCCTCGTTGGCCTTGCGGTACTTCTCGGGTGCGCCGATGTCGATCAGATACTCGTTGGGCGAGAGAACACGTCCGTAAACGGGCAGCCCAGCCGCGATCAGCGGCGGAAACACGTCGTAGCCGAAATCGCAGGGGCCCTGGTCGGGGATGTAGGCGAGCACTTCAGGCTCCAGCACGTAGATGCCGGCGTTAGCCAGGTTGCCAATATTGCTGCCCGCCGGTGGCTTCTCGACGAAGCCGACTACCCTATTGCCGTCGTCCAAGCGGACGATACCGGCCTGTGACGGATCGTCGACCGTTGCCAGGGCCAGAGTGGCTATTGCCCTCTTCTCGTGATGGTATCGAATAAGGGCAGACAGGTCGCAATCGGTCAGCACGTCGCCATACACGACGACGAAGGGGCTGTCAAGATGAGCCTCTACCTTCTTGACGCCACCAGCAGTACCGAGAAGGGTTTCCTCGTGGGAGTACACAACCGTCAATCCCAGGTGCGAACCGTCCCCTACCATCCTCACCACCGTCCCAGCGTGGCGATGAAGGTTAATGACCACCTGGGTAATGCCGTGCCTGGCAAGCCAGCCAAGGGTATGGAGAATCAGCGGTGTGCCTGCGATGGGGAGAGCAACCTTCGGACACGCAAGCGTGAGCGGCCTCAGCCGCGTGCCCTCTCCGGCAGCTAGGACCATGGCTCTTGTGACTTCGTGGCTGGGGCTAGGGTAGTGCATTTGTTGTTTTGGTGGAATCGTCTGCGAGCTAGCGGCAAGGTGTCCTGACAACGTCCTTCATCCCATTGAAGAGGGTGCAGAAGTCACCGGTCGGCGGCGGCCCGAGCGGCTACCAAGCCGCCAGAGTCGGCATCAACCTGGGCTGGGAATGTGCGCAATCTTATGGCGATCACATGGCAGAGGAGAAGGTGGACGTCTTCGATCTGTTCCATGCAATCGGAGGGAACAGTGATACAGGCATCAACCATCCTGGCTAGCGGGCCACCTTGAAAGCCCGTGAAGGCTATCGTCGTCGCGCCTACCTCTCCGGCTAGACGGACGGCATTCAGCACGTTGGCGGAGTTGCCGCTGCCGCTAATGGCCACAAGGACGTCGCCTGGCTTGACCCAGGGCAGTAGGCGCTGAGCGAATACCTCAGAGTAGGAGGCATCGTTGGCCCAAGCTGTCAGGAGGGAGATGCTCTCTCACAGAGCGGCAAGGCCTTGATAGGGGGTTTGCCTGGAGCGAGGGCCCCCTTTGCCAGGTCACAGGCAAAATGGATGGCGGTGGCCGCCGACCCACCGTTCCCACAAGTGAAGACCGTCTGGCCGTTCCACCGCGCCTCGTCCAGCCGGCAGATCACTTGCGCTAGCCTCTCGGCAGGCAGTCTATCGAGGATGTCTCTGACCTCCTTGAAGTAGCCTCGCACGCCCTCCACGATTGTTTCCTCGGCGTTCATACGATCTGCCTCCCCGTCTCCTGCCTCGGCCAGAATATGGTCGTGGTCAGCTCGTTGTGGCTAGCGATAGCCTCCTCGTATAGCTGCTCCAGCCTACGGGCCGCTACGTCCCAGCGATGGTGCGCCTCTACATAGCGTCTCCCCGCCATCCCTATGCTGTTGCACAGGACCGGATCCTCCAGCAGACGGCACACGTGGGCGGCGAACTCTGCCGGGCTATCGGCAACCAGAAGATCCCGGCCTGGCTCGACCATCAGTCCTTGGATGCCTTCTCTCGTGGACACGACCGGTACGCCCATGCCCATCGCCTCGAGCACCTTGTTTTGGATGCCGACCTTCACCGTCACCGGACAGACGGCCACTGTTGCCTGGCCCACCGCCGGCCTGATGTCGGGTAGATAGCATGTGACCGATATCGCCGAATCACGGGCGAGGCTGCGCACGACTTTCGGCGGTCGGCTTCCGACCACGCGCAGTTGCACCGACGGCTGCCTGGCACGTACGGCAGGGAAGATCCTCTCCACAAAATGCAGGATGGCGGTCGTATTAGCGTGATACGATATCTTGCCCGAGAAGATGAGGGTCGCCTGCTCGTGTTGACCGGGGAGTGGACGAAAGTACTCCAGGTCCACGCCGTTGGGGACCACGTTGATGTCGGCCTCGGGGGCCAGGCCTCTCAAGGCCCGCCCGTCCACGGGTGAAGTGACTGCCACCTTGTCGAAACGGCTGAGCGTCCTGGCTTCGTAGGCACGCGTACGGCCAAGTTCCACGGTGGCTAGCAGCCGCTGGCGAAGGCTGTGGGTGGAGCGAGCCGTATGCTCCCAGAGGAGCGAGATGCAGTCCACCGCGTCGTAGAGCGAAGGAAGCGTGAGCGGAAGAGCACTCGTCACGTGAGCAGCACGCAGGTGTTCGACGTGCACAATGTCGAACTGGCCTCTGCGCAGCATCCACTCAAGCCGGCGCGTGAACTCAGCTGAGCGGCAGAAGGCCGCCTGCAGTGGCTGGCCCTTTAATGCAGCCGAGGCGCAGCTGCGTGCGACCGAGGCCGGCCTCAGCGGCACGAACTCGACCTCCCGGCAGAGGGCACGGAGTCTGTCGGCGGCGACCTCCTCCCTGGGCACATCTGTGGTCAGGAGGCTCACTTCGTGGCGAGCGGCCAGGGCCCGGATGAAGTTGTAGGGCCTCACCCGAATTAGGGAAGGAACGTATGGTGTGACGAAGAGGATTCGCAATCAGTGGTCCTTGCCTTATGAACGCCCGTCTATGGTCTGAGAGAGACAGGCTCCCCATGGCCTTGGTAGACGCTGTCCAAGCCTGCCAATGCCGTTCGCCAGTCGTAGTGGGTCCCCACGAAGCTGCGAGCCGCCTCCGCCAGCCGCCTGGCCAACTGTGGCTCTTCAAGCACCCGGATTACCGCTCGTGCGAACTGATCGGGGGAGTCCGCCACGAGAAGGTGCACGTCGGGCAAGGCATCAATCCCCTCGATGCCAATGGTGGTCGACACAACGGGGATACCGCGGGCGAAGGCTTCGAGGATCTTCACGCGCATTCCGCTGCCAGAGTGCACCGGCACCACCATTACCGCGCTCTGCTTTAACACCGACTCCAGATCGACGAGGTAGCCTGTGACCCCGATGTGGCTGCCTGGCCTAGCCAGTCGACAGACCTTGGCAGGCGGTCTGCTGCCCACGATGAGGAAGTGCGTCTGCTGCGAGCGGCGCCGGATCAGCGGGAACACCTTACGGGCAAACCAATAGACCCCCTCGACGTTAGGGGGATAGAACATCGTGGCGATGCTGATGATGTGCCGTGCCTCCGGGGTCCGCGGTAGGAAGGCTAACTGCTTTGTATCCACGGCTATTGGAATCACCTCCGCTCTGAAGTCGGCCCCAGCGGCTTCGGCCAGGGCAGCGTAGTCCTGTCTGCTCACGACAGTGGTCAAGTCAAAGTCGCGACAGATCTCACCCTCGTATCGTCTCAGCTTGCGCCATTCGAACTCCGCCGGTATGCGTCGAATGCTCCACTTTGCCTCCGTTGCCGCCCGTCTGACTATCGTCCAGACGGCGTTGTGTTCATCTAGTATACGGAGGGGAACGGATAGGTCGACAGCGAACTGAGCCATGGAGAGTTGGTCGGCATGCACGGCGTCGAAACCATGTTTGCCCAAAAGATCTGCGATAGCTCTCCGCATTGCCACGGAGTCGTCGCGTTCGATGAGGAACGGCCGACCGCGAAGCATGCTGCGGCCGAAGAAGGCGATATCCCTCACTCTCGACCTTCGCAGTGGCACGGTCGTAACACTGGCACACACTCGTCGCAAACTGCGAGCGCCGGATTCTTCTTCTGGCGATCTGGAGAAGGAGACCAGATGCACCTCATGTCGCTGGGTGAGGTACCGCAGTACGTTGTAGGTCTTGATCTTGGGGCCACTATCCGGTGGGTAGGGGACAATTTGGGTGAGGAGAAGAACTCTCACTTTTCACACCAAGGACGCAATTCAAGTCGTCGTAGTTGTATAGGTACCGCCTCGTTGCACCGCGCATCGAAGGGGGATAAACTCAACGTGACGTTGTGAACAGCGTGTCTTCGGTTGACTCCATCTATCGGTATCCGTACGAGTCAGCAGCGTCTGCTTCTTGCTCACGCCGTCTGTCATCACCAGCCCCAGAATCCTCGGCAATACGCTCTGCCCTACGGGAGATGGAATCATTGGGTACGGGCCGATGAGTGTTTGGTAACGGCCCTCTGCTCACCATTCCGTGCGATCGTCGACGGGGTCTGGAAGGGCATCCCGGTATGCCCGAAAAGATTGCTGAAGAGGGACAATCTGGATTTTGCTGAGTGCTCCTCACTTTGGTACTCGTAGTACGAGACGGCCTTCCGGGAGATTCTGTTTATTACCACCCCAACTATCTTTGCGCGTGTACGGAGGAGAGTCTGTTTGGCCGCGCGTGCT
>JAJZQK010000255.1 GCA_021847625.1 Chloroflexota bacterium | reverse complement strand
GGTGCGCACGACCTGCCCCTACTGCGGCTGCGGCTGCGGCATCGTCCTGCAGATTAAGGGCGACCGCGTGGTGGGGGCCACGGCCGACCGCGAACACCCGGTCAGCAAGGGCAGCCTCTGCGTGAAGGGGCGCTTCGGCCTCGACTTCGTCCACCATCCGGATCGCCTGACCAAGCCGCTCGTGAAGCGCGACGGCGCTTTTGTCGAGACGTCCTGGGACGAGGCGCTCGACCTCGTGGCCGACAAACTGGTGGAGCATCGCGGCCGCTTCGCCGCCCTTGCTTCGGCCAAGTGCACGAACGAAGACAACTACGTGATGCAGAAGTTCGTGCGGGCGGTGATGAAGACCAACAACATAGACCATTGTGCCCGTATATGACACGCCCCCACGGTGGCAGGTCTTGCCACCTCGTTCGGGAGCGGTGCCATGACCAATCCGATCGGCGATCTGGAGGAATCCGGGGCGCTGTTGGTCATTGGGTCGAATACCACCGAGGCGCATCCCATCGCCGCGCTGGCCATCAAGCGGGCCGTGCGTGAGCGGGGGGCGGCGCTGATTGTGGCCAACCCGCGTTACATCGAGCTCTGCCGCTACGCCACGATCTGGCTGCGCCATCGCCCGGGGACGGACGTGGCGCTGTTGAACGGTCTGGCCAAGATGATCCTCGACGAGGGCCTCTGGGACGAGGACTACGTGGCCTCGCGCACGGAGAACTTCGGGACCTGGGCGGAGTCCCTGGCCGAGTACACGCCGGACGTCGTGGCGCGGATAACGGGCGTGAAGGAAGAGGATCTGCGGGCGGCCGCCCGCGCCTACGCCAAACCGCGCTTCGGCGCCGCGAGCCTGGTCTACGCGATGGGCATCACCCAGCACACGAGCGGCACCAACAACGTGATGGGCGTGGCCAACCTGGCGATGCTGACGGGCAACGTGGGCAAGGTCGGCGGCGGCGTCAACCCCCTGCGCGGGCAGAGCAACGTGCAGGGCTGCTGCGACATGGGCTGTCTGCCCGACGTGCTGACCGGCTATCAGAAGGTCGCCGACGCCGGGATACGTGCCCGCAGCGAGAAGGCCTGGGATACCGAGCTGCCGGGCGTGCCGGGCTTGCCGATGACGGAGATGATGGGGGCCATCGACCGGGGCGAGATAACGGCCATGTACATCTTGGGCGAGAATCCCGTCCTCAGCGAGGGCAACGCCTCGCACACGGCGCATTCACTGGCGGAGCTCGACTTCCTGGTCGTTGAGGATATCTTCCTCACGGAGACGGCGCAGCTGGCCGACGTGGTGCTGCCGGGCGCCAGCTTCGTGGAGAAGGATGGCACCTTCACCAACACCGAGCGGCGCGTGCAGATGGTGCGCCGGGCGGTGCCCCTGCCGGGGGAGGCCCGGGAGGACTGGGACATCGTCGCCGAGGTCGCCCGGCGCGTGGCCTCGCGGCTAGGGCTTTCCGGACGGCAATTCGCCTTCCCGAGCGCCTCGGCCATCATGGACGAAATCGCGGCTGTAACGCCGAGCTACGGCGGCCTATCCCACGAGAGGCTGGCGCAGGGCGGGCTGCAGTGGCCTTGCCCCGACGCGAATCATCCCGGCACGCCGGTGTTGCACGTCGGCAAGTTCGCCCGTGGCCTCGGCCGCTTCACGCCGGTTCGCTACCTGCCGCCGCGCGAGCTGCCGGACGAGGAGTATCCGTTGTTGCTCTCTACCGGCCGCTCGCTCTACCACTACCACACCGGCAGCCTGACGCGCCGCGTGAAAGGGTTGACGGAGCTCGCTCCCGAGGAGCGGGCGGAGGTCAATCCGGTTGACGCGGCCAAGCTGGATCTGGTGGACGGCGACAAGGTGAAGGTGGCCTCGCGCCGGGGAGAGGTGACGGCGCGGGTACGGGTGAGCGAGAAGGTGCCCCAGGGCATGGTGTTCATGACCTTCCACTTCGCGGAATCGCCGACGAACACGCTCACCAGCTCGGCGCTGGACCCCATTTCCAAGATCCAGGAGCTCAAGGTCTGCGCCATCAAGGTGAGCAAAGTCGAGGAGGGGCGGCCGCTCCTCTTGGCCGGTGAGGCGAAGCCAGAATAATGGGGTTGGGCAGCAGTCGGCGTGAAGGCTCGCGAGGGCGTGCCGATTGCCGCCGCCCGCGTGGTTAGATGGGCCGCCGGAGGCCCATGCCCGGCAACGGGCTGAGCACGTAGAGACGCAAGGTAGGCGCAGCGTGGAGAAGACGGCGAGCGAGAAAGACAATAAGATCAGAGTGCTGCTGGCGGACGACCATACCCTCTTCCGGCAAAGCCTGGCCTACATGCTGCGCCAAAACCCGGCTCTCGAGCTCGTGGGGGAGGCCGCCGACGGGGGCGAGGCCGTGGCGAAGGCGCGCGAGTTACGGCCGGACGTCGTCCTCATGGATATCCGCATGCCTCACACGAGCGGCCTGGAGGCTACGCGCCTCATCAGGGCCGAGCTGCCGCGGGTAAACATCCTCATCCTCACCGTCTCCGAAGAGGGGCGGGACCTTGTGGAAGCCATGAAGGCCGGCGCCAAGGGCTACATGCTGAAGAACGTCGACGCGAGCAGACTCCTGGAGGCCATTCGCCTCATCGCCGGTGGGGATGTCGTCGTCTCCGCCGCCGTGGCCGACGACCTCCTCCGCGAGCTGAGCGCGCCTCCCCCGCAGGCGGAGCGACCGGTGAGTCCCTCGCCAGCGGGCCTCACGCGGCGCGAGTGCGGCATCCTCAAGGAGCTGGCAAAGGGCAAGAGCAACCGTGATATCGGTCTGGCCCTAGGCATCAGTGAGAACACCGTGCGGGCCCACCTCCGCAGCATCCTGGAGAAGCTGCACCTGCAGAACCGCATCCAGGCCGCCGCCTACGCCATCAAGGAGGGCCTGTCCGGCGGCAATCCCCCCGACGCCGACCCCAACACCCCTCCCACAAGCTGAATAGACACCTCCTGCCTGCTCTGCTACAATCTGCTTGGCCTGGTTCTCCGTTGCACGGGGTAGGCCTCCCTCGGGCGGCAGAATGGATGTAGTCACGTCCGAGGGGCGGCCGCCTGCGGGGACGGAGGCGGGCGTCTTGTGTCGTGCATAATGCTGGCAGCACGGGCGATGGCCGGTCTGCCTAGAGGAGGGTTCACGAAAGCATGCTTGTTCCTATGTCTGATTTGCTGGCGGCGGCCGACCGTGACGGCTACTGCGTGGGATCGTTTGACGTCGTCGATATGGAGACTTGCCGGGCGGTGCTGGACGTGGCGGTGGAGCTCCGCTCGCCGGTGATCATCGCCATCCCGGAGCACTTCGGCGAGCTGTGTGGGTTTGCCAACCTGGTCAAGGCCGTGAACGGCCTGGCCGCGCCACTGGACATACCGGTCGCCACCATCCTCGATCATGGCCGTAGCTACGAGTCGTGCATGCGGGCCCTGCGCGCGGGGATGACTGCCGTGATGTTCGACGGCTCCACCCAGTCGCTGGCCGACAACATCGCCATCACGCGCTCGGTGGTACAGGCCGCCCACGCCATGGGCGTGAGCGTGGAGGGCGAAGTGGGGCACGTGGGCAAGGGCGACCAGTCGGCCGAGGAGGCGCTGGACACGGGCTGGTACACGGACCCCGCGCAGGCGGTCGAGTTCGTGGAGAAGACGGGCGTGGATGCCCTCGCCGTGGCCGTCGGCACCGCGCACGGCCTCTACAAGGGCACGCCGCAGATCGACTACGATCTGCTCCGCAGGCTGAACGCGGCCGTCCCGGTGCCCCTGGTGCTGCACGGCGGCTCCTCCACCGGCGACGAGCGCCTGCGGATGGCCGTCGAGGGCGGCATCCGCAAGATCAACATCTTCACCGACATGTCCGTGCAGGCGATGCAGAACATGCGCGAGGTGATGGAGCGAGAGGGCCGCAAGGCGCACCTGCTGAAGGTCATGCTGGCGGCGAGGCAGGGCTTCACCGACATCTCCGCCCACTACATGCACCTCTTCGGCTCCGTGGGGCGCGCCTAGGCCCTGGGGCAAGAGCACGCCGTCCTTCGCGGGGCAGACCCTTGCCGGGGCTTCCGGCGACTGGGGGCTGCCCCGCTGCCTTCTGACGCCTGCGCCAGATTCGTGCGAACTGTTGGAGCTAACGGCGTAGGCCGGCTTGCCGGGCCTAGGCAAAGGCGCCTCCGCGAGAGGCGCCCGCAAAGCCGGAGCGGGCCGCGGGAAGGGGACGCCTATACCGTTCTGACCTCGATGGCCGGGGGATTCTGTAGATGCCTCTTCACCGTGCACTGGTCCACCGCGCGTATCACGGCGGGCCTGTACTGCTCCGGAAAGCCCTCGGGCAGGCGGATATCAATGATCAACCTGCTGACCAGATGGGTGCGGGGGTCGACCTCCATGCTTTGGGTTACCTTGATCCCCTCCAGGGAGATGTTGCGCTGGGTGCAGAAGACCAGCACGAAGTAACCCGCGCAGGCGACGATTGATGCCAGAAACAGTTCGGTGGGGGAAAGGGCCGTGTCGTCACCCCCCACTTGCCGCGGCTGATCGGTGACGACGGAGAGACCGCGATAATGGACGGCAACTTTCTTGCCGCCTGGAAAGGTCGCTTCCATATCCATTTGCGGACAAACCTACCTGACGGATTGGCGGAGCTAGGCGACGCGACCGACCTGCAGGCTCCGGGCGACATCATCCGTGAAGTCGCCGGGGTTGCTGATGCCGGGGCGGATTACCAGTCCATCTGCAGACATGGCGATTCCTAGTTCCTCTAGCGTGCATGAGTCGAGGATGCTGTAACCAAGCGCGGCCAACTGCCGGGTGCGAGGATCGCTCCTGATGTGGCGAAGGCAGCGCCAGCCCCGGAGGTCGGCGTTCCAGCCGGAGGTCTGGGCCACGTTGACAAGCACCAGGTCGGGCGCCACGGCGAGCGCCTTCTCCGCGCAGACGCAGGTGCTTCCCTGGCAGGTGTGGGGGATAACCTCGATGCCGCTGTCCTCCAGCAGCTCGCCGAAGACCTCCATCAGTTCACGGTCATAGTCGATAAGCAGGACGCGTTTCTTCGCCACAAACGGCATGCCTCGTAGGTTCCGACTCGCTCGGCGCCCTGATTGGGCGGCTACTACCCCCTTCGGACGCATTGTTGCCCCCTCGGTTAATCTTGTAATCAGCTGATTAGTGAACCACCTAGAGCTCGTTGTAGCAGGATGCGTGCCAGCTCCGGCCGTATGGGCAGATTCTGGGCGGTGCGGCTGGTCGTTTGTCGGCCTTTTGCGGCGGCAAACGCCGTTCATCGCCGCCGACTGGCCGGGGGGATGGCTGTTCCGGCTGCTGCGGGCAGAGAACGCGGTGCGAGCCCTCAGGCAAGCGGGAAAGTGCTAGAATGAGGTGGGGGATGGCCAAGCAGGCAGTCTTCCGCGGCAAAGCATGCAGTCCGTCCGTATGCGCTGGGCGCGGCCTCGTCTGCGGCAGGAGGGAGAACAGATGGCCCGGAAGCGGATTGTCGCCGTCGGGCGAAGTTGGGGATTGAGCCGAGGATTTGATCCGGGGTCGGGCGTGGGCGGTCTGACCGTGGAGGCTGGCGCGAGAACCAGCGCCAGGGGCAAAGGCCGGCCCGAACGGGCAGAGAAAAGAGGCCGTGCTATGTCTCGGCGCGGCCTCTCATGGTTCGTCCGTTTCAGTAGTCACGCCATCCGTTGGCCCGGTTGATTTGCTCCAGGTATTCCGCCGGGGTCTCAACGCGAACCGGAACGTAGGCATATTCATACCTCATGTCGTCCGCCGCTTCCGCATTCTCGCGATTGCTTATGAAAGCGACGATAGAGGCGATCAATTCTCTAAGCGTCTGCATTGTTCCCTGTCCCCTTTCTACCACTAAGGCCATCACATCCTCTTAATAGCATATACCGTGCCACGCG
>JAJZQK010000254.1 GCA_021847625.1 Chloroflexota bacterium | reverse complement strand
TAGGGTAGAGGCTTGCCCCCTGCCGCCCCACTTCTACCTCTTGTTCCCCATCGTACGCTTAGGCAAAGTCTCCTCGCCCTTCCAGGGAGAGGGTCATGGTGAGGGTCGTCCTGAGTGCTACCGGCCGGTCGTCCCTATAGATAGCAGGCGGTCAGCAACATGTAGCACGGTGGCTTGCCCCCCGCGGTCCGGATTCCCTCCACGATCTCCGCGGTGAAAACCCGTCCACCGTGTAGGTCATGTATCTGGCGACCATCCGCCAAAACGATGGACGATTCCCTACCCTTCCGGCGCCTGGGTCAGGCGCAGGAACTCGGCCGCCGCCTCGGGAAGCGCCGTGTTGATCATTATGCCGCTCCCCAGCTCGAAACCGGCGGCTATCGCCAGCTTCGGCGCGATTTCCAGATGCCAGTGGTAGATGTCGCCGACATCCCGCTGCGTCGGCGAGGTGTGGATCCAGTAGTTGAAAGGCGGATCGTTGATCCCCACGTGCAGCTTGCCGAGGGCCCGCTTCAGGGCATCGGCGAAGAACTGTACGTCCTTCTGATCCATACCCTCGAATCGAGGCTGATGCGCCTTCGGCACGACCCACATCTCGAACGGCACCTTGGAAGCGTAGGGCGTGAAGACGACGAATCGCTCGTTCTCCAGCACAATCCGCTCCCCGCTCGCCAGCTCCTGCCGCACCATGTCGCAGAAGATACAGTGGCCGTGCTCGGCCTTGTAGGCGCCCGCTCCCCGCAGCTCCTTCTCCACCAGATCTGGCACCAAGGGCAGGGCGAAGAGCTGCGAATGCGGGTGCTCGCGCGAGGCCCCCGCCTCCTTGCCGTAGTTCATTATTATGTGAACGTACTGCACGATGGGGTTCGCCTTCTGGGCCAGGTAGCGGTCTATGTAGGACTGGGCCATCAGGGCAACTTGCGGGGTGGGCAGCGTCGGCACGTCGTCGCCGTGACGAGGGCTGGTGATCAGCACCTCATGCGCCCCCAACCCGTTCATCATCACGTACATCCCCTGCCGGCGCTCGTTCAGATCGCCGGTGGGCGGACCAAAGGCGGGATAGAGGTTCGGCACCACCCGCACCGTCCAGCCGGGCGTATTCGGGGGTGTTCCCGCGGGACGGTAGGCCATCACCTCCGGCGGGGTCAGAGCCTCGTTGCCCTCGCAGAACGGGCACTTGTTCCCGTTTGTCTCCTTGCTGCGCGGTTGCTTCGCAAAGTCGTGCGGTCGCTTCCCGCGCTCGGTGGCGATGACCACCCACCCTTGGGTTACTGGATCGCGACGCAGCTCAGGCATTCCTCGCCCCCCTCTCCTGTGACTGTGAACGGCGGCCAAGCAGTCCCGCCCGCCATCCGCCGACGAGACAAATCGTAGCATATGGCGTCGCCGGCCGGCAATCGATGTGCCACCGCCCCTCATCCGGGTCGGAGCTGCCACCATGGCGACGGACCACGGAAGCCACCTCACCCGCCCTCGCCCAGCGCGGCCTCCACCTCGGCCAGCGCCGCCGGGTTCACTTCCTGCCGTCGCACCCGTTCCAGCTGCCGCCTCGCCACCGCACCCCCGAGCCGACCCAGGGCCCAAGCCGCGTGGCCGCGCACCAGCGGTTCCAAGTCGGCAAGCGCCCTGGCGAGGGTAGGGACCGCGTCTCTGTTGCCCAGGTTGCCCAGCACCACCGCCACATTGCGCAAGAGGCCCCGCCGCCGCGGCCGGGCCGCCGCCGTGTCCTGGAAACGCTCGCGGAACTGGGCCTCGCTCAACGCAAACAGAGAGGCCAGCTCCAGCCAATCGTCCAGCCCCTCCGAGGGCTCCTCTCGTGGTTCGCTCGTAGGAAGGGCCGCGTTGCGCGGACAGGCGCTCTGGCAACTATCGCAGCCGAGAACCCTCTGGCCAAGCAGGGGCCGCAGCTCCCTCGGCAGCGGCCCTTTTAGCTCGGTGGTCAGGTACGATAGGCAGCGACTGGTGCGGTGCACGTAGGGCGCCTCCAGGGCGCCGGTCGGACAGGCCGCGAGGCAGGCCCGGCAATCGCCACAGCTGGCGGCGAGCGGTTCGTCCGCTGCCAGCGGCGCCTCGGTCAGCACTTCGCAGAGGACGACCCAGGACCCGTGCGTGGGCGTAACGAGGCAGTTGTTCTTGCCAAACCAGCCAAGCCCGGCCTGGGCCGCGAAGGCCCGCTCCGAGAGCGGCGTGGCGTCGACAAACGACCGGCAACCCGCGCCGGGCACCCGCTCCCCGATGTACGCCACCAGCGCGGCCAGCTTCTCCTTGGCGCGCAGATGGTAGTCACGCCCCCGGGCGTAACCCGCCACCCGGCCGTACAGGCCAGCCGGAGGCGCGGTCCGTGACGGCCCCGCGTACGGCAACGCGAGCGACAGCACGGCCCTCGCCCCCGACAGCAATGCCCGCGGATCGGTCGCCAGGGGGACCCGTTCGGGCCGGAAATAGGAGAGGCCCGCCAGCATGCCGTCGGCAATGCGCGAGGAGAGAACGCGTTCGTGCTCGACAAGTGGATCGGCCGGGGCTACCCCCACGCCGACGAAACCCAGTTCGTGGGCCCGTCGTTTCACGTCCTCGGTAATCATCATCCTTTACGCCGCCAATTCCCTGGAATGCCACCGCTGCGCTGTGGGGGCGCGGTCTCCGCGCCCTCGGGCCGGTCCGCTGAGGCGTCGGGTATTCTCTCTGTTCTCCGCGCCCTCCGCGGTTAGTCCGACTCCCCGGGCGCCGCGGCGCATACCCCGGTGTAGTATAATAAATGCCAGCACGGAGCACCAATCCGAGGAGGTCAAGCGTGCCTAAGTTAGCCATCACCGGAAAAGGAGGCGTGGGCAAGACGACCCTTGCCGGCCTGCTTAGCCGTCTCTATGCCGCGGACGGTCATCCCGTCCTCGCCATCGACGCCGACCCTGATGCCAACCTCGCCTCGGCGCTGGGTTTCCCCGAGGAACTGGCGACGCAAATCGCCCCCATCGCTGACATGAAGGATCTTATCGAAGAGCGGACGGGGGCAAGACCCGGCTCGATGGGCGGCGTCTTCAAGCTCAATCCGCACGTCGAAGACATACCCGACCGCTTCTGCGCCCGCCACAACGGCGTCGGCCTCTTGCAGATGGGCACGGTCAAGAAGGGCGGCGGCGGATGCGTCTGCCCGGAGAACGTGCTGCTGAAGCAGCTCGTCCGCCATCTGCTCGTCCAGCGGTCCGAGGTCGTCATCCTGGACATGGAGGCGGGCATCGAGCATTTGGGTCGGGCCACGGCCCAGTCGGTCGACGCCATGATCGTCGTCGTCGAGCCCGGCCGGCGCAGCATTCAGACGGCCGAGGCCGTGCGCGAGCTGGCTGCCGACATCGGCCTGTTCAGAGTGTTCGCGGTGGGCAGCAAGGTCCAGAGCAATTTGGAGCGCGACTTCATCCGCGAGCACGTCGGCGGCCTGCCCCTGCTGGGCTTCATCTCCTACAGCCCGCTGATAATGGAGGCCGACCTGCGCGGCGTCTCCGCCTACGACCTCGACCCGCGGGCCGTGGCCGAGGCCCGCGAAATCCGCAAGAACATGGAGGAGCTGCTGGCGGTAGAAGAGCCCGCCAGGCTTTAGGGGTCCGGCCCCTCCACCGACCCGAAAGAAGGGGAGGCAGCGCTTGGCGACGCTGCCTCCTCACGTTTCTTCGCCGGCCACAGCGTGGAATTGCAGGCGCCGAGCGCCTGTCCACGCAGGGTCCAGGCCGTCACATTCGTGTTTGACGGTCCCGGCGGCGTTGGAGTAGAATTACCGTGCATAGGGCCCGGTTAGCCTTCCCTCGTGGCCGGGCCGTGGACAGAAACGGGGTGTAGCGCAGTCGGTTAGCGCGCGTGGTTTGGGACCACGAGGTCCCCAGTTCGAGTCTGGGCACCCCGACCAACCTTCATCCCCCCGCCACCGAAGTAGATGGTCGCTCCAAGGCCTGATAGGTCCAGCAGGCAATGCGAGAGGGTGGTCCAACGGATTGAGCCGGTGCGCTGGGCGACCCAGCCATACAGCAGTCCCCAAAGCGAGGCGACGAAGACGAAGGAAAGCGCCCCGCCGGGGTGGGGATTGGGAAAGACCCGCTGGGGAGCCAGATGCCAAACGCCGAACCCGAGCGCCGGGTAGATATGACCCAGCAGCCGTCGGCCCGGGAAGACCCGAACATACGTGCCGCGCCAGAGTATCTCCTCGCCGGCCGCGTTGACGGCGGCGATGGCGGCCGAAGCCAGCACGATCGGCAGGGTTGCATAGGGTTGCATATGGAAGACGGCGCGGAAAGGCGAAAATGAAGCCGACAGACGGCGGCAATGCCAACAAGAGCGGGCCTAGCCACCGAGGTCGGCCGAATCGAGGCCGTACCTGCCGAAGGAGGTCTCGCAGTCCGTTGGGGCCAAGAACCCAAAGCGGGAATAGCAGGCACCAGACGAGCCAGTAGAACAGAAAGCCGGCAAAGTACCCTTTCTTTACGCCAAACCGGTCCGCGAGCCAACCGAAGGCGAGCCAAGTGCTCGCCGAGAGGAGCGGAGGCATGGCGATTAGGGCACCTCTTCTTGACACTCGTGGCACGTTCATAATCACCCGCCAGGCTAGCTGTTGGCATGAAGGGGCCGCAGGGTTCGTGCCACACTCGGCCGTTTGGCCGTGATCTGGTAGTTGCCTTATCGGCCAGCAGATCAAAGGCCGATCCTCCAAGATCGTCAAGTACCACCACTGGAGCCGTCGGTAGGCGGCGCTAGAGACGCGGCCAGCTGCAGCTCGCCACCACGCTCCCCGACCGGCGAAAGGCAAACGTCGAACCTTTGTGCTAGAATGGACACCGACCAGGATCACCGGCGGCGTTCCGAAACGTGGGCCATGGAATCGACTGCGGCCGCACCAGGCTCCCATGCAACCGCACGATTCATCGCCGTCGAAGCTCCGAGCGACGGGCTTGGAACGGTAATCTTCGACCGAAGAGGAGAGAAGTTGAGAGTCCTTCATCTCCCCGTGCCTAGCCCCTACGACTTTCTGGGCTGCGTCGGGGGACACGGATGGGTGTCGCTCGAGCCATTCCAGCGCACGGAGACCGGGTTCCGGCGGGTGGAGTCCCTGGCGTCGGGACGGGTCGTCGTGCTGACCTTCAGCGCGGAGAGCGCCGATGGGGAGCTCGGAGACCCCACTGGCAGGGGCAACATCAGAATAGAGGCAGATACGGACCTTGCCGATGCCGAGGCGCGCGAGGTCTTGGCCAAATCCCGCCACATGCTCCGCCTGGACGAGGACTTCGCGGAGTTCTACGACCTGTGTCGCCAGGCCGCTGGCCCGTACAGTCTGGCCCTCGGCAAGGGACGCCTCATTCGCTCGCCTTCGGTCTTCGAGGATGCCTTCAAGGTCATCACGACCACCAACGTGACGTGGCGACAGACGAAGGCGATGGTCGCCCGCACCGTGGCAGGGCTGGGGGCCCCGGCGCCCAATGACCCCTCCCTGCGAGCCTTCCCCACCCCCGCCGCCGTCCTCTCTACCGGCGCCGCGTTCCTCAAGAACGAGGCCCGCCTGGGCTACCGCGCGGAGGCCGTTCTGGCCGTGGCCGAGCGCGCCGACGAGCTGGAGACGCTGCGCACGGCGTCCTTGCCGCCGGAAGAGCTGCGCCGGACTCTGCTCGCCTTCAAGGGCATCGGGCCGTACGCGTCGGCCACCCTGGCGATGCTACTAGGGTCGTACGAGTTCATCCCGGTGGACAGCGAAGCCCTCGCCTTCGCGGCGAAGAAGTACTTCGGCGGCAACCAGCCCACGCGGAAGGCCATCGAGGGCCTCTACGAACCGTGGGGCCGCTGGAAGTACCTTGGCTACTGGCTGGACTCCGACGGCCCGGAGTTTCCCTTCGTCGACGCGCTGGGAAGATC
>JAJZQK010000253.1 GCA_021847625.1 Chloroflexota bacterium | reverse complement strand
CAGCTTGGCGCGGCCGGGGGGCAGAAGCAGAAGGCGAGCGACGAGCTTGAGCAGATGAAGGCGGGGGCTAACGAGAAGCAGATCGCCCAGGCCGAGGCGGCGGTGGCGGCGGCCCGTCAGCAGGTGGAGCTCGCCAAACAGCCGTACACGAGCCACGACATCGGGCAGGCGCAGGCGGGAGTGGCGGCCGCCGAGGAGCAGGTGGCCCTGGCGGAGAAGCCGTTCACGGCGAACGACCTGAACGCCGCCCGGGCGGCGGTGGAGCAGGCGCGCACCGCGGTTGATTTGGCGCAACTGCAACTGAAGAAGGCCACGGTAACGGCCCCCGTCGACGGCGCGGTGGCCCAGCGGCTCTGCGCCGAGGGGGCCATGGCGGCGCCCACTGCGCCCGTGGTAATGCTGGTAGCCAGGGACGTCGAGGTTACGGTAAATGTCGACGAGGCCAAGCTCCGGTACCTGCAAGTGGGCCAGGCGGCGACGCTGACCGTGGCGGCCTACCCCGGCGAGACGTTCGCCGCCGAGGTGACGGCCGTTGCCCCGGCCTTCGATCCTCGCAGCCGCACGGTGGCCGTGAAGATCCGGCCCCAGCGCACGAGCAAGCTGCTCGACGGCATGTTCGCCCAGGTCTCGATAACGGCGGCCCAGAAGGCCGATGCCCTGCTCGCCCCTACCGGAGCGGTGCAGGACCGCGAAGGCAAGAAGGTAGCCTTCGTCGTGCAGGACGGGGTTGCGAAAATGAGGGAGGTGAAGACGGGCCTGGCGTCGGGCGACGCCGTGGAGATCAGCGAGGGGCTGGCCGAGGGGGATCAGGTGGTCGTCAACCCTAACGGTGGCTTGGCGGACGGTCAGGCCGTGGTCGGTTACCGGTAGGCGGGGGAAGAGGGATGTGGCTTTCGGACGTCTCCATTAAGCGGCCGGTCTTCATCACCATGGTCACGATCGGCCTTGTCGTCGTGGGATGGCTCGCCTACACCCGGATGCCGGTGGACCTCTTCCCGGACATATCGGTCCCGGTGGTGGCCGTGCGCACGATCTACGCCGGCGCCACCCCGCAGGAGATCGAGACGCTGATTTCGAGGCCGGTGGAGCGGGCGGTCTCCTCGCTTGGGCGGGTCAAAGAGGTGCGTTCGACGTCCAACGAGTCCGTGTCGCTGGTGATCGTCGAGTTCGACATGGATTATTCTGCCAAGGAGGCGGTGGACGAAGTGCGCCAACGGGTCAACAGCATCAGGGGCGACCTTCCGTCCGATGCCAATGACCCAGAGGTTCTCCGCTTCGACCCCTCCTCGGCACCTATCCTGTCGTTGGCCGTTTCCGACCACCAGAACAGCCGCGACCCCTACCAGTTGCGCCAACTGGTGGAGGACGAGATCGTGCCGCAGTTCGACCGGGTTCCCGGCGTGGCGGCGGTGTCGGTGAGCGGCGGGCTGCAGCGAGAGATCCAGGTCGACCTCAGCCTCGACCGTCTGCAGGCCCTCGGCCTGCCGGTGCAGCAGGTCATCTCGGCGATCAAGGGAGAGAACGTCAACATACCAGGAGGGCGTCTGCCGGCGGGGGAGCAGGAACGGCTCCTGCGGGTCGCCGGCCAGTTCACCAGCGTCGACCAGCTGGGCACCGTCCCCGTGACGACGCCTCGCGGCGCCAGCGTCTATCTGCGAGACATCGCCACCATTACCGACGGCTACAAGGAGGTTCGCACCAAGAGCCGCCTGGACGGGCAGGACAGTATCCTCATTTACATAAGCAAGCAGTCGGGCACGAACACCGTCGCCGTCGCCGAGGAAACTAAACGGCGACTGCAGGCGATCGAGCAGGAATACCCGGACCTCTCGCTCGCGATCATGGAAGACCAGTCGGTGTTCACGCGCGAGTCGACGCAGGACGTGATGATCACCCTGCTGCTTGGCGGCGTGCTGGCGGCGCTGGTCGTGTTCGGCTTCTTCCGCAGCGTCCGCAACACGATCGTCACCGTGATCGGCCTCCCCATCATCGTCATTTCCACCTTCTTCGTCATGTGGGTGATGGGCTTCTCTCTGAACATGATCAGCCTCCTTGCCCTCTCCCTATCTATCGGTATGCTCGTGGACGACGCTATCGTCGTGCGTGAGAACATCTTCCGCCATACCGAGGAGGGGCTGGATCCTAGGGAAGCGGCCAGCAAGGCGACGGGGGAGATAGCGCTGGCGGTGATAGCCACAACCTTGACCATCGTCGCCGTGTTCGCGCCCATCGGCTTCACGGGTGGCATCGCCGGCAAGTTCCTGCGCGAGTTCGGGCTCACCATCGTGGCGGCGGTGATGATCTCCCTGTTCGAGGCTTTCACGCTGGCGCCGATGCTTTCCGCCTACTTCTTCCGACCGACCAAGAAGGACCTGGCAGAGTCGAGTCGCCAGCTTGGCGCGTACGGACGGGTCGACAGAGTCTATCGAGGATGGTTGGCGTGGGCCCTTCGCAACCGCGTCGTCGTCGTGCTGGTCGGCGTAGGGGCGCTGGCCGGCAGCGTCCTCGTCCTCAGTACGCTACAGCGTTCATTCCTTAACGATTTCGACCGTGGAGACGTCACCGTGAACCTGGAGATGGCGCCCGGGACCACGCTGGACGTGATGGAGGAGGTCACGCGGCAGGCCGAGGAGCTGATCCTACGGCGTCCAGAGGTGGCGCACGTGGTGAGCATAATCGGCTCCGAGGATGGCGGCACCGAGAAGTCGTCGCTCAAGATCAAGATGGTTGGCTACGGGTACCTGGACAAATTCCAGTACGAGATCCGGCCTGAGCTGGCTAAGTTACCTGGAGTACGCTTCGATATCGATATGCAGGCGAACAGTCTGAGCGGCATGATGACCTCGACGGCCGCGAGTGTCATGGGACGCCCCTTGCAGATAGTGCTTCATGGGGAGGACACGGCGGTGCTGGAGCAGGCCTCGCAGCAGGTAGCCCAGGCGCTGGCGACGGTGCCGGGGGTGGTGGACATCGACAGCAGCCAGCGGGCCGGCAAGCCAGAGACGCAGGTGGTGGTGGACCGGGTGCGGGCGGCCGACCTCGGCATCAGCACGGCCCAAATCGGCAGCACCATCCGGGCGCTCGTCAACGGCGAACGCGCCTCCGGCTTCGCGGCGGGCGACCATGATGTCGACATAACTGTGCGCATGCAGCCGGCCGACCGCAGCGATATCGCTTCCATCGAGCAGATACCGTTGCTCACGCCGAAGGGCACGCTGGTGCCGCTTTCGGCCATCGCTACCTTGCAGCAGGGGGAGGGGCCAGCGCAGATAGAGAGGCTCGACAGGCAGCGTGAGGTAACGATCGGCGCCAGTTACCTGGGCCGGGAGCTCGGGGAAGTCGTCAACGACGCGAGCGCCGTGCTGGCCAAGCTGACCCTGCCGGCGGGGGTGACCTACTCCTTCGGCGGGACGACGCAGTATATGGAAGAGGCCTTCTCGAGTCTGCTGTTCGCGGCTCTGCTATCGGTCGGCTTCGTCTACATGGTCCTAGCCTCACAGTTCGGCTCGTTTGTGCACCCGTTCACCGTGATGCTCGCCCTGCCGTTGTCGCTGCTGGGGGCGTTTGTGGCCCTGCGCATCAGCGGCGACCCGCTTGACATGGTGGGCCTCATCGGCATCGTCCTGTTGATGGGCCTGGTCACCAAGAACTCGATCCTTCTCGTGGACTACACGAACACCCTGCGAGGCCGGGGGCTGGCGCGGAACGATGCCGTCCTTGCGGCGGGGCCCGTGCGCTTGCGACCGATACTGATGACGACCATCTCGACGATCAGCGGCATGGTTCCCATCGCGCTCGGGTTCGGCGCCGGAGGGGAGATTCGCAAGCCCATGGCCGTGGCCGTCATCGGCGGGATGCTGACTTCGACGTTGCTGACGCTGATCGTGATACCGGTGGCGTACACGCTGGTTGACGATCTGGGCCGCAAGCTCCATCGGGTCCGAGCAAGGCGGGCGTCACCGGCCGTGGAGTCGGCCGCGGCCCGGCCGACCCACGCCGATGAGGTGGCGGAGGGATAGAGACAACAGGGAGCCGGCGGGCTGAAGGGTGGCCCTACGCCCGCCGGCGGACACAAGCGGCAGGGGAAGTACCGGTCGAGTGGAGGAGTATTGTCCAGAGAGCGTATCGAATAGTTGCGTGCGGTGTTGAGTAATTTATATAATGGCGTAGAACAATCCGGGGCAGGGTCAGCGTAGACGGCGCCGCGCTTAACCACGAGGGGGAGCGAGGGCCGTTTTCTTGTTGCCGGTTTGCGGCAGTAGTCATCTTTGCTCGCTCACATCATCTAGGAGGACCGCGTGCAGCAATTCGATTATAGCGTTCATTACGGGTTAGAGAACCACGGCCTACGCAACGTGGGCAACGTCTACTGGAACCTATCCACGCCGGCCCTATACGAAGAGAGCGTCCGGCGGCGCGAGGGCCTTGTCGCCCACATGGGGCCGATCGTCGTCCGGACCGGCCAGCATACCGGCCGTTCCCCCAAGGACAAGTTCGTCGTCAAGGAACCGTCGAGCGAGGACAAGATATGGTGGGGCAAGGTCAATAGGCCAATGTCCGCCGAGAGGTTCGAGGCGCTCTACCATCGCGTGCTAGCCTATGTGCAGGGCAAGGACCTCTTCGTGCAGGACTGCGCGGTTGGCGCCGACCCTGAGTATCGCATACCGATCCGCGTGATCAACGAGATGGCCTGGCACAACTTGTTCGTGCGCAATATGTTCATCCAGCTTGACCGCCGCCAGTTGGCCACGCACGTGCCCGAGTTCACGGTGCTGGACGTTCCTCATTTCACGGCCGTGCCTCAGCTGGACGGCACGAATTCGGGGGCCTTCATTCTCGTCAACTTCGGCGCGCGCATGGTCCTTATCGGCGGCACCGCCTACGCGGGCGAGATTAAGAAGTCGATTTTCACGATCATGAACTACCTCCTGCCCCTGGGAAGTGTGCTCTCGATGCATTGCTCGGCCAATATTGGGCCGAGCGGGGATGTTGCCCTGTTCTTCGGCCTTTCCGGCACGGGCAAGACCACACTCTCGGCGGATCCTCGCCGACGTCTGATCGGCGACGACGAGCATGGTTGGAGCGATCAGGGTGTCTTCAACTTCGAGGGCGGTTGCTATGCCAAGGTGATCAACCTCTCGGCGGAGGCCGAGCCGGAGATCTACCAGACCACCCGACGCTTCGGCACGATCCTCGAAAACGTGGCGATCGACACGGCAACGCGACGGTTCGATCTCACCGATGCCACGCTTACAGAGAACACGCGGGCCGTCTATCCGATCAACTACATTCCGAACGCCGTCCGACCCGGCGTGGGTGGGCACCCGCGCAACATTATCCTCCTAGCGGCCGACGCCTTCGGCGTGCTGCCGCCTATCTCCAGGCTCTCACCCGAGCAGGCGATGTACCATTTCCTCTCTGGCTACACCTCGAAGGTGGCGGGCACGGAGGTCGGTGTGGGCAGCGAGCCGGAGGCGACCTTCAGCACCTGCTTCGGGGCGCCTTTCATGGCCCTCCACCCCAGCGTGTACGCTCGGCTGTTAGGCGAGAAGATAGCACAACACGACGTGCGCTGCTGGCTGGTTAACACCGGCTGGAGTGGCGGCCCCTACGGCGTGGGCCAACGGATGAAGATCGGTCATACGCGGGCCATGGTCAACGCGGCCCTAAACGGCGACCTGGACGAGGTGCCCACGCGGGTTGACCCCGTCTTTGGCGTGCAGGTGCCGGAGCGCTGCCCGGGGGTGCCGGCGGAGGTGCTGAACCCGCGCGCGACCTGGGCCGACCCCGCTGCTTACGACGAGTTGGCACGCACGCTCGCCGGCAAGTTCGCCGAGAACTTCCGTCAGTTTGCGGAGTTCGTCCCGGAGGGAGTCCGCTCGGCCGGTCCCGCTCCG
>JAJZQK010000252.1 GCA_021847625.1 Chloroflexota bacterium | reverse complement strand
CCTGCCAAGCGTGGTCAACGGCGAGTACTGGATTGAGGAGCGGGCAATGCTTCGAGCGACCATCCTCTCGCCTTCCACGGGTGGCGGCACGCCCCGGGCGGCGAATGAACGCCAGTTCGACGCCCTGAACGAGGTGCTGATGGCTCGGGGTCCACTTCCGAGGGTCATCCGGTTCAAGGTGGCGATCGACGGCATCGGCTACAAGGAGTACAGCGCCGACGGCGTGGTCGTCGCCACGGCCACAGGGTCCACGGCCTATTCGCTGTCGGCCGGGGGCCCGGTGTTGAGCCCCGAGTCCAAGAACTTGGTCTTCACCCCAATCTGTCCGCACGTGTTGGGGGCGAGGTCGCTTGTGCTGCGGCAGAAATCAGTGGTTACGCTGGAGATGGTAGCGGGGTTCCCCGGCATCCTGAGCGTCGACGGTCAGATCGACGTGGAGCTGACCGACGGGGAGGTTGTGCAGGTGACTGCCAGCCCATACACGGCAAGGTTCGTGCGGACTCGCTCTCCTGGATACTTCTACGAACTGATCGGCCGGGTTCTGCCCTAGACAAGTCGAGCGCGCTCGCGGTGGCGTGATCAGGTAGGTACTGGGTGCTAGCTGAGATATCCATCGACAATTTCGCCATAATCGATCACCTGACGGTCAGCCTAGACCGAGGCTTCAACGTGATCACGGGCGAAACGGGCGCGGGCAAGTCAATCGTCATCGATGCCGTTGGCGCCCTTCTCGGCGGTAAGACAAGCGCGGAATCTGTTAGGGCGGGCACCGAGCAGGCGCATGTCGAGGGAATCTTTGTCGTGAACGACCTCTTAGTACTGGAGACGCTTATCTCCGCCCTGTCCGAGCACGGCCTCGCCGTCGAGGATGACGGGCTGATTCTCTCTCGCGACATCTATCGCTCCGGGCGGAGCGTGGCTCGCATCAACGGACGGGCTGTCCCGGCCTCCGTCTTGCAGCAGGTCGGCCAATATCTCGTGGATATCCACGGCCAATCAGAGCACCTCTCCCTGCTTCGACCTAGCTATCAGCTCGACCTCTTGGACGACTACGCCGGCGTCCAGCCCCTGCGGGCCGACGTCGCCGGAACGGTGGCGCGACTGCGGCAAGTGCGGCGGGAGATCGACAGGCTTACCCAGGACGAGCGTGAGCTCGCCAGACGGGCCGACCTCCTGCGCTTTCAGGTTGACGAGATAGAGGCGGCCAGGTTGCTCGCTGGCGAGGAGGAAGACCTCGACCACGAGCGCCGCCTGCTGGCTAACGCCGAGAAACTCGCAGCGGCCGCCGACAGCGCCTACCAGACCCTGTACGCGGGCTCGGACGATTTGCCATCGGCTGTGGACCGCCTGGGCGAGGCGTCGGCCGCTTTGGGTGAACTGGCGTCGCTCGACCCGTCTATGGCCGAGCAATTGGCGGCGGTCGAGAGTGCCCTTTACCAGGCCGAGGAGGCCGGCCGGACCATGAGGGCGTACCGGGATGGCGTCGAGTTTAATCCGGCCAGGTTACAGGTCATCGAGGAGCGGCTGGACCTAATCTTCGCCCTAAAACGCAAGTACGGCAGCTCCATTGCCGACGTAATCGCCTATGGGCAACAGGCCGCCGTCGAGCTTGACTCACTTACCCACAGCGAGGAGCGACGGGAGGAGCTCGCGAGGGAAGAGGCGGACCTCGTCGCGAAGGCAGGGCTGCTGGCCGGGAGCCTTTCGCGAGCACGCAAGGAGGCGGCAGGCATCTTGGCAGAGAGCGTGGAATGTGAGTTGGGCGACCTCAATATGAAGGGGGCGCGCTTCGAGGTTTCGATAGGCCACGAGATCGCCCGGACGGGGGTACCTATCGAAGAGGGTGGCCCGCGTTATGCCTGTGACACCACGGGCGTGGACCGCGTTGCGTTCATGATCTCCCCCAACCTTGGCGAGCCTCTGAAGCCTCTGGCGAAGATCGCCTCCGGCGGGGAGATGTCCCGGCTCCTGCTGGCGCTCAAGACCGTGCTATCGGGGGCCGACCGCATACCCACGTTGATCTTCGACGAGATCGACGTTGGCGTTGGAGGGCGAAGCGGAAGGCTTGTCGGCGAAAAACTGTGCAGTCTCGGATCACCCCACCAGGTGATCAGCGTGACCCACTTGCCGCAGATCGCCTGCTATGCCGATGCCCATTTCCGGATTGCCAAGGCCGTCGCGGGGGACAGGACGGTTACTCGCGTTTCGCGCCTTACTGACGACGAGCGGGTGAGCGAGCTGGCGGCGATGCTGGCCGGTTCAGAGACAAGCGAGACCGCGCGCAGCAATGCGGTGGAAATGCTGCAGGGAGCCGGGTCGCTGAAGCAGACGATGCGGGCTTCGGCGAAACAGGTCCTTGCTTAACGACAGGTGTAAACGGATGGCAGAAACCACGGACGGAGCGCGGGCCCTGGCGATACGCAGGGCTACCATCAGGGACGTTACCCAGATTCAGCAATTGGTAAACGGTCTGGCCGAGACGGGTGCTCTCCTGCCTCGCGCCCTCAGCGAGTTGTACGAGAACCTGCGCGACTACTACGTCGTCGCGGACGAGGAGCGGGTGGTGGCCTGTTGTGCGCTTCATATCTGCTGGGAGGACCTGGCCGAGGTGAGATCCCTGGCAGTGGATGGCGCCCATCAAGGGCAGCAGCTGGGCCGGGGACTAGTGCAGCGGTGCCTGGAGGAGGCGGAGCTCCTTGGCCTGGCGACGGTCTTCACGCTGACCAGGAAGCCCGAGTTCTTCGAGCATTGCGGTTTCTGGCGGGTCGACGTTGCGGAGCTGCCGAGGAAGATCTGGGGCGAGTGCTTTCGCTGCCCCAAGTTTCCCAACTGCGACGAGGTTGCCCTAATCCACAAGATGGGATCCGAAGCCAACGCGCCGCAGCCAGAGGAATCATCCATCGCCCCCTGGGCGACCAACGGTGGATGAAAATGGCCTGGCGACGGTCCGGCTGCTACCGTAGGGGCCGGACTCCGTGCCGGCCCCGGGGCGGACAGAGGCCATCTGCCCCTACGTATTGCAGGGGAGCGGCTATATTCAGGGGAAGCGACCGCGAATTGAGGTGAGTGGAACTATGGCCGATTTAGATCTAGAGCCCGAAGAGGGCGAAGTCACGATCTCCACGGAGCGCATCTACGAGGGGCGCATACTGAATCTGCGCGTGGACACGGTACGCCTTCGTAACGGCCAAACCACGATGCGTGAGATCGTCGAGCATCGTGGCGCTGTCGGCATCATGCCTATCGACGACGACGGCAAGGTGGCTTTGGTGCGGCAGTACCGCAAGCCGGCCGAGCGGTATACGCTGGAGATTCCGGCGGGGACGCTGGATCCGGGCGAGGACGTGGAAACGTGTCTCCACCGGGAGCTGCGCGAGGAAACGGGCTTGACTGCCGGCCGCGTGGACCAACTGGCCAGTTACTATTCAGCGGTCGGCTTCTGCACGGAGTTCATGGAGGTCTACCTCGCCAGGGATCTGCAGTACGGTCAGGCGGGGCCGGATGAGGATGAATCGGTCGACGTGCTCTGGATGCCGCTCGCGGAAGCGCTGGATATGGTGGCACGCGGCGACATCGTGGACGCCAAGACGATAATCGCCCTGCTGACGGTGAAGACTCGGGGCCTGGCTTGAGGGGGTAGATGGCTAAGCCGAAAACGGCGCGCACAGTTTCCGCCGGTGGAGTGGTGTACCGGAAGACGGCGAACGGGCCCCAGTTTGTCTTGGTCGGCCACTCCGACCGCAACATCTGGGGCCTTCCCAAGGGCGGCCCGCACAAGGGGGAGACCGCCGAGGAGACTGCCCTGCGCGAGGTTCGTGAGGAGACCGGTCTGCTGACGAGACTCGCCAAGCCTCTGGATTCAATCGAATACTGGTTCTTCAGCAAGGGCACGCGTTTCCACAAGACCGTCCACTACTTCCTGATGGAGGTAATCGGCGGTGACACCGCTTACCACGACCGCGAGTACGACCTCGTGGAGTGGTTTGACGCCGAGCAGGCGGCGGAAACAGCCACCTATCCCAACGAGCGTGACCTGATCCGCCAAGCCATCGGCTCGATCGAGCAAGGTTAGACTTCGCCGCTCAACTCCTAGTCGCTCTCAGATTCCCCCGTATTTGCTTGCATTCACACTTGGTGCTTGCATTGACATCTAGCAGGCTCTGTGCTAACGTAGCTATATCGAGCAACATCATCCTGCAACCATCGTCTCGAGTCTCGCCTAGTAAATGGAGCGAGAGCGCTAATGACGTCGCCGTACGAGTCACCAGTCGATTCTAGGACAGGCTTAATTGAGGCGTGCCGGGATCTGGTGGGTGAGGCAAGGCTAGTTGTCGCGAGCAATCGCGGGCCGGTGGAGTATAGCGTCGGTCCGGACGGTGTGCTTGCGCCGCATCGGGGCCGGGGTGGTCTGGTCACGGCCTTCACGCATATCAGCCAGTTCACCAAGATTACCTGGGTTGCCAGCGCAATGGGTGACGGTGACCGGCGTGCGGCCCAAATGGCAACAGGCGGCAGACTGACGTCTCCGCTCCGCTCCTCCAACATGGACGTTCGCTTCGTCGTCAGCCCCCGCACCAGTTACCACAAGTACTACAACGTCTTCAGCAATCCTTTGCTCTGGTTCCTGCAGCACCAGATGTGGAACGCCCCGTATACGCCAAACATAGACGCGGCCACTTACGACGCCTGGCAAAACGGGTACGTTATCATCAACCGCTTGTTTGCAGATGCCGTGAGCGAGGAATTACGGAAAGGCGACGCCGGGCGCGTTGCCATCGTTCACGATTATCAGCTGTATCTAGTGGGCAAGATGGTCAGAGAGATGGTCCCGGACGCGCTGCTTTTCCACCTGGTGCACACACCGTGGCCGTCCATCTGTTTCTGGCGCCTGCTGCCCGCGGAGATGCGGCGGGCCATTTGCGAGGGTCTATGCGCGAATGACCTTGTCGGCTTCCAGACGAGGTGTTCCGCCAACAACTTCCTGCACACCGTCCAGATGGTGATCGAAGAGGCGACCGTCGACTTCAGCCGCCTGACCGTTACCCACGGGGGGCATCAGACTGCCGTACGCGTCCATCCAACGTCAATAGATGTGCCTGGGCTTCGCCGCACCGCAAACTCGGCACGTGTGCACGAGCACTTCGACCGGCTTGAGCAAAGTTGCCAAGGCGTGCAAGTGATCGTCCGGGTCGACCGCATCGATCCGAGCCGCAACATCCTGCGCGGCTTTCGGGCGTACGACAGGCTCCTCGATCAGCACCCCGAGTTGGTGGGGAAGGTGAAGTTCCTCGCCTTCCTATCGCCGTCGCGTACGAGGGTCCGTGAGTATCAGAGATATACCGAGGAGTTGAGCGGCCTGGTCCAGACGATCAACGAAAGGTACGGCGGCGACGGTTGGCGCCCCCTGGATCTCTACACGGAGAACAACTACCTGCAGGCTGTCGCGGGCCTCCTGCTATACGACGTGCTGCTCGTTAACCCCATCGTCGACGGGATGAACCTGGCCGCCAAAGAGGGGCCGGTTATCAACCTGCGGGGCGGAGCGCTCCTGCTGTCCGACGGCACAGGGGCGTATGAGGAGTTGCGGGACGCCTCGCTAGTCGTGGCTCCTACCGACCTCGAGGCGACGGCACAGGCCTTCTACCAGGCGTTGACGATGAACCCCGAGGAGAGGCGGCGACGGGCGAGCGAGTTGCGCAGCAGGATCGAACGGGAGGACATGATCGCCTGGCTGCACCGGCAGTTCAGCGACCTGCGGGAAGTCTCTAGGGAACCGCGACAGCAAGCCTCTCCAGCAGGTTCTCGACCTGGGCTACCCCTTCCACAGTCAAATCCGTGTTCTCTCTGACCGCGGCTGGCGTCTCGGCCGCCAATAGGCCAACCGCTAGGCCCAGTCCA